>NZ_DAOKZA010000046.1:0-29880 GCF_035325925.1 Azohydromonas sp.
GCGCGCTGGTGGCCTCGTCGAGCAGCAGGATCGGCGCGTCCTTGAGCATCACGCGGGCGATCGCGATGCGCTGGCGCTGCCCCCCCGAGAGCTTGACGCCGCGCTCGCCGACGTGCGCGTCGTAGCCGCTGCGGCCCTTCGGGTCGACCAGCGTCTGCACGAACTCGTGCGCCTCGGCGCGCCGGGCCGCCGCGGTCATCTGCGCGTCGTCGGCGTCGGGGCGGCCGTAGACGATGTTCTCGCGCACCGAGCGGTGCAGCAGCGAGGTGTCCTGCGTGACCATGCCGATGCTCGCGCGCAGGCTGTCCTGCGTGACGTCGGCGATGTCCTGGCCGTCGATCAGGATGCGACCGCGCTCGACGTCGTAGAAGCGCAGCAGCAGGTTCACGACCGTGCTCTTGCCGGCGCCCGAGCGCCCGACCAGCCCGATCTTCTCGCCTGGGCGGATCACCAGCGACAGGTCGTCGATGACCTTGCGCTCGCCGCCGTAGGCGAAGTCGACGTGCTCGAAGCGGATCTCGCCGCGGCTGACTTCGAGCGGCCTCGCATCGGCGCGGTCGACCACGGTACGCCGCCGCGCCAGCGTGTTGATGCCGTCCTGCACCGTGCCGATGTTCTCGAACAGCGCGGCGAACTCCCACATGATCCAGTGCGAGATGCCGTTCAGGCGCAGCGCCATCGCGGTGGCCGCGGCGACCGCGCCGATGCCCACCCCGCCGCGCGTCCACAGCCACAGCGTGACGCCGGCGGTGGCGGCGATCAGCATCATGCTCAGCGTGTGGTTGACGACCTCGAAGCCGCTGACCAGCCGCATCTGCGCGTGCACCGAGCGCATGAACTCCTGCATCGCGCTCTTCGCGTAACCGGCCTCGCGGCGTGCGTGGCTGAACAGCTTGACGGTGGCGATGTTGGTGTACGCGTCGGTGATGCGCCCGGTCATCAGCGAGCGCGCGTCGGCCTGCTCCTTGGCCACGCGGCCGAGCCGTGGCACGAAGTACCACAGCGCCAGGACGTACAGCGCGAGCCAGCCGAGGAACGGCACCAGCACCCACAGGTCGAACGACCCGACCACGGCGACCATCGTCACGAAGTAGATGACGACGAACACCAGGATGTCGGCGAGGATCATCCAGACGTCGCGCACCGCGAGCGCGGTCTGCATCACCTTGGTGGCGATGCGCCCGGCGAACTCGTCCTGGTAGAAGCCCAGGCTCTGGCCGAGCAGCAGGCGGTGGAAGTTCCAGCGCAGCCGCATCGGGAAGTTGCCGGCCAGCGCCTGGTGCTTGAGCATCGTCTGCGCGGCGACGACGACGGGGCTGGCGGCGAGGATCGCCGCCAGCAGCAACAGGCTGCCGCGGTGCTCGTCCCACAGCGTGGCCGGCGTCGCGGCGCCGAGCCAGTCGACGACGCGGCCGAGCATCGCGAACAGCAGCGCCTCGAACGCGCCGATCACCGCGGTCAGCAGCGTCATGCCGAGGATCAGCGGGCGCATCCCCTCGGCGCAGGCCCACAGGAACGCGAAGAAGCCGCGTGGCGGCGCCGACGGCACCGCGTCGGGGTACGGCTGTACCAGCCGCTCGAAGCTGCGAAACACGAAGAGGGTCTCCGTCGTGGGCACGCCGCGGGGCCGCCGGTCGCGGCGCAGGCGCCGCCGCGACGTCGCGCCCGGTGGGGCACGCGCCGCGGCAAAGCGTCGAAGGTTAGCCGAAAACCCCGCTGCCGCGCGTCATCGCAGCCCGCGCCGCGGCGTGCGGTCGACCGGCTCGGGGCGCGCCGCCGGGTGCGAGCGCATCACCATCAGCGAGCGCAGCAGGTACAGCGCGTTGAGCAGCCGCGCTCCGCGCTCGACGCCGACCCCGGGCCAGGTGGCGATCTCGCGCAGCGACGCGGTCTCGCGGCGCAGCCGCTCGAGCGCGGGCGCCAGTGCGCCGGGCGCGGTCAAGCCCGCGGCCTGCACGTTGCCGATCGCGCGGTACGCCGCGGTGCCGCCGATCTCGGCGAGCAGCCGATCGCGCGGGCCGTGCAGCGCGAGCTGCCACAGCAGCGGCGCGAGAGGCCGGTACAGGTCCTCGCGGCCGACGCGGTCGCGCTGGTAGTGCCCCGGCGGCCGCAGCGCCGGCGGCTCGATGGCCAGCAGCGCGACGTCGGCGAGCCCCGACGCGCCGCCGGGCTGCAACGGGTGCGGAGCGTGGTACAGGTCCGACGCCGGGAACAGCGTGACCGGCCAGACCAGACCGTCGTGGCGCAGGTACAGCAGCGCCGACTCGCGGTGGCGCAGGCACGCGGCGACGATCTCGAGCACGTCGCCGCGTGAGGCGTCGGTGTCGTGGCGACGCAGGTCGGCCACCAGGGTGGTCGGCAGCACGGTCGGCCCGTCGAACTGCGCGTAGCCGCTGCTGCCGGTGTCGCGCTGGAAGCGCTCGAAGGCGCTGACCCGCCATAGCGACGAGTCGTCGAACGAGCGCTGCTGCCCCATGACCACCTCCCCGCACGCCCGACCGCGTCGCGCAGCGGTCCCCCCACAGCGTAGCCGCGCCATGGCGCCGCGGCCAGTGCCGGCAACAGAATCTGACAAACTGGCCCGGGGGCCGAGCGAAGCGGTTCAGGGTGTGCCGGCGCACCGCCAGGCGGTCACCGTCCGGGCACGGGCGCCCGCAGGTCGGGCCGCGGGAAGCTGCGACCGTCCTGCGGCCGCGCCGGCGCGCTGGCCGCGCCTGACGAGGTCCGACAGGATCCCCTCACGGCCCGAGGCGAAGTCGCCGAAGACGCCGCGTGGGTGTTCGCCGTCAGTCCGCGGCACGCAGCGCCGCGCGCAACTGGGCACCGAGTTCGGGCTTGTCGACGAACGGGTCGGTGGGGTTGCGCTGCTGCACGATGTCCTCGAGCCGCGTGCGCACGCTCTTCAGCGCGTGCGGGTGGCTGTAGACGTAGAAGCGCCGCGCGCGCAGCGCGTCGAACACCGCCTGCGCGACCTGCGCCGCGGTCACCTTGCCGCTGGTCACCGCCTTGTCGCTCATCGCCTGGGCGATCATCTGGCTGCGCGTCGGCGGCGCGCTCGGCCGGTCGGTCGGACGGTTGCGCTCGCTGCGGTGGATGCCGGTGGGCACGAAGTACGGGCACAGCACCGACGCGGTGACCTGGTCGGTGACCAGCGCGAGGTCCTGGTACAGGGTCTCCGACAGTGCCACCACCGCGTGCTTGGTGACGTTGTACACGCCCATGTTCGGCGGGCTCAGCAGCCCGGCCATCGACGCGGTGTTGACGATGTGACCCTCGTAGCCGGGGTCGGCCTTCGCCGCCTCGAGCATCATCGGCGCGAACACGCGCACGCCGTGCGCCACCCCCATCAGGTTGACGCCGATCACCCACTCCCAGTCGTGCACCGAGTGTTCCCAGATCAGCCCGCCGGCGCCGACGCCGGCGTTGTTGAACACGAAGTGCGGCGCGCCGAAGCGCTCGCGCGTCGCGGCGCCGAGCGCGTCGACGTCGGCGGCGTTCGACACGTCGACGCGAAGCGCCAGCACCGGCGCGCCGAGGTCGCGCACCTCGTGCGCCGACAGTTCGAGCGCGTCGGGCTGCACGTCGGCCATCACGACGTTCATGCCCTCGCGCGCGGCGATGCGCGCGGCCTCGAGGCCGAAACCCGACGCCGCGCCGGTGATGACCGCGGTGCGGCCCTTCAAGGTCTTCATCGCTGCTCTCCTGTCGCTGAGGGGATCGGGGATGCGGTCCGGGCGCCGCCCTGGCGCAGCATCTGCACGTGGGCGATGCCGTCCTCGAGGTAGTCGTCGCCCGTCGCGGCGAAGCCGTGGCGCGCGTAGAAGCGCCGCAGGTGCGACTGCGCGCTGATGCGGATCGCGCGCCCGGGCCAGGCGCGCTCGCAACCGGCGACGCCCTCGGCGACCAGCGCGTGCCCGAGTCCGGCGCCGCGCACCTCGGGCGCCGTGACGACGCGCCCGATCGACGGCTCGGCGTACCTGGCACCGGCGTCGACGACGCGCAGGTAGGCGCGCAGCGCGCCCGTGGCGTCGCGCCCGAGCAGGTGCCACGCCGTCCGGTCGAGGCCGTCGGGATCCAGGTACGGCCCCTGCTCGAGAACGAACACGCGGCAGCGCAGCTGCAGCGCGTCGTACACGCCGTCGACGCCGACGTCGGCGAAGCGGGACCACGACCAGCCGAGCATCGGCGTCAGGTGAGCTTCACGAGCTGCTTGCCGAAGTTGCGGCCCTTGAGCAGCCCGAGGAAGGCTTCGGGCGCGCTGGCCAGTCCCTGGGCGATCGACTCGCGGTACTTCAACCGGCCGGCGGCGACCATCGCGCCGAGCTCGCCCAGCGCCGCGGGCCACAGCGGCATGTGCTCGCTGACGATGAAGCCCTGCAGCTTGAGCCGAGACACCAGGATCAGCGCCGGGTTGGCCATCGGGATCGGTTGTCCGTCGTAGCCGCTGATCATGCCGCACAGCGCGATGCGGCCGAAGGCGTTCATGCGCAGCATCACCGCGTCGAGCACGAGGCCGCCGACGTTCTCGAAGCAGCCGTCGATGCCGTCGGGGCACGCGGCCTTGAGCGCCTGCGCGAGCGACTTCAGGTCGCGGTGCGCCTTGTAGTCGACGCAGGCGTCGAAGCCGAGCTCGTCGGTGACGAAGGCGCACTTCTCGGGGCCGCCGGCGATGCCCACCGCACGGCACCCCTTGGCCTTGGCGAGTTGGCCGACGACGCCGCCGACGGCACCGCTGGCGGCGCTGACGACCACCGTCTCGCCGGCCTTGGGCTCGACGATCGTGTGCAGCCCGACCCACGCGGTGACGCCCGGCATCCCCACCGCGCCGAGGTAGGCGGTCAGCGGCACGTGCGTGGTGTCGACCTTGCGCAGCACCTCGCGCTGGTGCGCCTCGACCAGCTGGTACTGCTGCCAGCCGCCCATGCCGACGACCCTGTCGCCGACGGCGAAGCGCGGGTTGCGCGACGCGATCACCTCGCCGACGGTGCCGCCGATCATCACCTCGCCCAGCGGCTGCGGCTGCGCGTAGCTCTTGCCCTCGTTCATGCGCCCGCGCATGTACGGGTCGAGGCTGAGGTAGTGGTTGCGCACGAGCACCTGGCCCTCGGCCAGTGCGTCGGGGTCGACGCTCGACTCGACGAGGCGGAAGTTGTCGAGCGTGGCCTCGCCGGTGGGGCGGGACGCGAGCACGATCTGCTGGTTGACGAGGGTGGTCATGGCATGGACTCCGTGGAGGGCGGGGTGCGCTGCAGGGTCTTGAGCGCGCGATCGCGCGCGGGCAGCGCGCGCAGGTACTTGAACGTGCCGCTGGCGTGCGCGCACAGCCGGCCGTGGTCGTCGGCCACCGACGCCTCGCAGAAGGCCAGCGTGGCGGTGCGGTGCAGCAGGCGACCCTGCGCCGCCAGCCGGCCCTCGGCCGGGCGCATGAACGTGGTCTTCATCTCGATCGTCACGACGCCGCGCGCGCGGCGCGGGTCGTCGGCGTCGAGGCTGCGCGCGGCGTGCGCCATCGCGACGTCGAGCATCGTCATCAGCACGCCGCCGTGCGCGACGGCGAACGAGTTCAGGTGCGCCTCGGCGAGGTCGACGCGGATCTCGGCGGCGCCGCCGCCGAAGGCGTGCAGCTCCAGCCCCAGCTCCTCGACGAACGGGATGCGCACCGGGAACTGCACCGGCTCGCTCACCCGCCGTGCACCGCGCTGACGCCGCCGTCGACGGCGAGGATCTGTCCGGTGATGTGCTTGCCGGCGGCGCTGGCGAACAGCAGCGCGGCGCCCTTCAGGTCGTCGTCGTCGCCGAGGCGGCGCAGCGGCGCGCGCGCGGCCAGCGTCTCGGCGCCGAACTGCGAGATCACGCCCTTGGTCATCTTGCTCGGGAAGAAGCCCGGCGCCAGCGCGTTGACCGTGATGCCGTACGGCCCCCACTCGCCGGCCAGCGTGCGCGTGAAGTTCACCGCGGCGCCCTTGCTGGTGCCGTAGGCGATGAACTTCATCTCGAGCGAGCCGCCGAGGCCGGCGATCGACGCGACGTTGATGATGCGCCCGCTGCGCCGCGGGATCATGCTCGCCTTGCCCGCGGCCTGCGAGAACAGGAACATGCTGCGGATGTTCAGGTTCATCACCTTGTCCCACGCCTCGAGCGGGTAGTCCTCGGCCGGCGCGCCCCAGGTCGCGCCGGCGTTGTTGACGAGGATGTCGATGCGGCCCAGGCGCTGCATCGCCTCGTCGACGACACGCTTCACGTCGTCGCCGTGGCTGGCGTCGGCGGCGACCCAGCGCGCGTCGATGCCCCTGGTGCTGAGGTCGGCGGCGGCCTCCTCGAGGTCGGCGGCCTTGCGCGATGTCAGCAGGATCTTCGCGCCGGCCTCGCCGAGCGCCTCGGCGATCTGCAGGCCCAGGCCGCGCGAGCCGCCGGTGACGAGCGCGGTCTGGCCCGTGAGGTCGAACAGTTGCTGGACGGGGGTGCTCATCGGGGTCGTCTCCGGTTCAGTGCAGGACACGCGCCGGCACGGCGGCGCTCAACGGGTGGGATCTTGCATGCGCGAGCGCACGACGATCAGCGCCACGCCGGCCGCGGCGGCGACCGCGCCGACGACGATCATCGCGCCGCCGACCACCACGCTCTGCCGCGCGGCGAACAGGCCCCAGGCGAGCAGCAGCGCGCCGGCGAAGATCAGCACCCACGCCAGCGTCTCGACGGTGCCCGTCTTCACGGTCGCGTCCGGCGCTCAGAACCACGCCGGGTCCATCTGCCGGCACACCGCCTCGCGCGACGCGACGACCGCCAGCCACGCGTCGATCTTGGGCAGCTCGTAGGCGAAGAAGTAGCGCATCGCGGCGAACCGGCCGCGCTTCGCCGCGCCGTCGGGCAGGCGCTGCGCGGCCAGCGCGACGTCGAGCCAGATCCACGCCAGCACGACGTGGCCGAAGGCCTGCAGGTACGGCGTGGCGTTGGCCAGCGCCTCCTCGGGCACGCCAGTGGCCCACGCCGACTTCGTCGCCGCGCCGACGCGCTGCAGCGCGGCGGCCAGCGCGTTTGCCGGCTGCGCGAGGCCCTCGACCCGGCCGCAGCACCGGATCGTGTCGTCGACGCGCGCGGCGAGCAGCTTCAGCCCGGCGCCGCCGTCCATCACCACCTTGCGCCCCAGCAGGTCCAGTGCCTGGATGCCGTGCGTGCCCTCGTGGATCATGTTCAGGCGGTTGTCGCGCCAGTACTGCTCGACCGGGAAGTCGCGCGTGTAGCCGTAACCGCCGAGCACCTGGATCGCCAGCGAGTTCGCCTCCAGGCACCACTCGCTGGGCCAGCTCTTGGCCACCGGCGTCAGCACGTCGAGCAACCGTCTCGCGTCGGCCGACGCGGCGGCGTCACCGGTGTGCATCTCGTCGACCAGCCGCGCGCAGTACAGCTCGAGCGCCAGCGCGCCCTCGGCGTAGGCCTTCTGCGCCAGCAGCATGCGCTTGACGTCGGCGTGTTCGACGATCGGCACCTGCGGCTGCGTCGGGTCCTTGCCGCTGCCGGTGATCGGCCCGCCGTGCCTCGGAGGGCCGGCCAGCGGCCGGCCCTGGGGCCGCTGCTTCGCGTACTGCAGCGACGCCTCGAAGCCCGCCATGCCCAGCATCGTCGCGGCCATGCCCACGCCGATGCGCGCCTCGTTCATCATGTGGAACATGCAGCGCAGGCCGTCGCCCGGCGCGCCGACGCGCCAGCCGACCGCGCCGGCGCGCCCGCCCGGCATGAAGCGACCCTCGCCGAAGTTCAGCAGCGTGTTCGTCGTGCCGCGCCAGCCGCACTTGTGGTTCAGCCCCGCCAGCACCACGTCGTTGCGCTCGCCGGTGAGGTGCCCGTCGGCGTCGACCAGGCGCTTGGGCACGATGAACAGCGAGATGCCCTTGGTGCCGGGCACCAGCCGGCCGTCGGGCGCCGGGATCTTCGCCAGCACCAGGTGCACGATGTTCTCGGTCAGCTCGTGCTCGCCGGCAGAGATCCACATCTTGTGGCCGCGCAGCCGGTAGCGCGGCCCGAGCGGATCGGACTCGAAGTCGTCGCCGTCGGGCTCGGCGCGCATCGTGATGTCCGACAGGCTCGACCCGGCCTGCGGCTCGCTCAGGCACATCGTGCCCGACCAGCGGCCGGCGAACTCGGCGTGCGCGAACACGCGCTGCTGCGCTGCGGTGCCGTGCGCCATCAGCAGGTTGGCGTTGCCGGTGGTCAGCATGCCGGCGCCGATGCTGACCGAGGCCTTCGCGAAGAAGGCGTTGGCCGCGGCCTCGACGGTGTACGGCAGCTGCATGCCGCCGATCGCGTAGTCCTGCGCCGCGGCGAGCATGCCCGAGGCGGCGTAGGCGGCCCAGGCGTCGTGCGTGGCCTGCGGCAGGATCACCGTGCCGCCGTCCGGGCCCGGCACGACACGCGGCTCCTCGGTGTCGACGAGGCGGTTGAACGGCGCGTACTTGTCGCGCGCGATGCGCTCGCAGGTGTCGAGCACCTGCGCGAAGGTCTCGCGCGAGTGGTCGGCAAAGCGCGGGCGCCCGACCAGCGCCTCGACGCGCAGCCAGTCGTGCAGCAGGAAGTCGACGGTGTCGCGCATCGTGTTCAGTCCTCGCGCTTCGCGGTCGACGCCGGTGGCGCCTCGCCGAGCCGGGCGATCGTGCCCAGCGCGACGGCGCACAGCTTCTCGCTGCCGTCGTCGCCGACCATGACGACGTCGCAACGGCACACCGCCTGGCTGCGGCTGACGTGCACCGCGTCGGCGCGCGCCACCAGCCATGCACCGACCGCCGGGCGCAGGTAGTTGATCTTGAACTCGGAAGTGACCACCGGCACGCGCAGCGCGGTGCCGCCGGCGTAGGTCAGTGCGTTGTCGGCCAGGTAGCTGAGCACGCCGCCGTGCACGAAGCCGTGCTGCTGGCGCAGCGGTTCGCTGATCGCCAGCGCGAGCACGCAGTGGCCAGGGCGCAACGCCTCGAGCTCGGCGCCGAGCAGGCGGCTGAACGGCTGGCTCGCCAGCACGTCACGACCGAAGGCCAGCAGCACGTCCTGTTGTTCGGGATTCATCGGTCGAGTCCGAAGCGCGCCAGCGCGGCGCGGGCCACCGGCTCGCCCCACTCCTGCACGAAGTGGCCGGCGTCGGCGATCTCCATCGGCGGCGGGCAGCCGCGGATCGCCGCGTGCAGGCCGCGCATCGCCGGCGCGCCGAGCACCGGGTCGGTCATGCCGATGGCCATGAAGCTCTCGCCCGCCCAGCGCGTCTTCCAGTACGCCAGCGCGTCGCGGCTGATCGCCGCGCCGGGCGCGTCGTCGCGGTCGGGCACCAGGTTGGGGAAGGCGCGCACGCCGGCCTTGTGGCGGCGGTCGGGGAACGGTGCGTCGTACGCCGCCGCCTCGGCGTCGGACAGGTGCGGGCAGCCGCGCTGGATCAGCCGGCCGACCGCCAGATCAGGCTGTGCGTTGTTGTAGTCGCGCCAGCGCCGGAAGCCCTCGGTGACGGTGCCGGTGCCCAGCCCGGTGTTCATCACGAGCAGCCGCGTGTAGCGTTCGGGCGCGGCCAGCGGCAGCGTCAGCCCGATCAGCCCGCCCCAGTCCTGCACCACCAGCAGCACGCCGTGCAGGTCGAGCCGGTCGACGAACGCGAGCATCGCCGCGCGGTGGCGCTCGAACGTGTACCAGCCGTCGTCGACCGGTTTGTCCGAACGCCCGAAACCGAAGAAGTCGGGCACCACGACGCGCAGCCCGGCGGCGGTGAACACCGGCAGCATGCGCCGGTACAGGTAACCCCAGGTCGGCTCGCCGTGCAGGCACAGCGCGGTGACCGCGGCGTCGCGCGGCCCCTCGTCGACGTAGTGCAGCCGCAGCCCCTCGCAGCCGGCCAGGTCGTCGAAGTAGCGCGGCATGGACGTCCACCCCGGCAGTTGCGCGAACCGCTCGTCCGGCGTACGCAGCACGTCGTTTCCCACGGGCACCTCGTTCGGGAAGGTCTTCAAGCGCCCGCCGCGGGTGCGGCCGGGCCGGTCCGCTGGCGGCGCCCCCTCGGGGGAGAAGCGCCGACAGCGCCTCGGGGGCGGTTCAGACCACTTCGAAGATGCCCGCGGCGCCCATGCCACCGCCGATGCACATCGTCACGCAGACCTTCTTCGCGCCGCGGCGCTTGCCTTCGATCAGCGCGTGACCCGTGAGCCGCTGCCCCGACACGCCGTACGGGTGGCCGATCGCGATCGCGCCGCCGTTGACGTTCAGCCGCTCCATCGGGATACCCAGCTTGTCGGCGCAGTACAGCACCTGCACCGCGAACGCCTCGTTGAGTTCCCACAGGTCGATGTCGTCGACCTTCAGCCCCAGTCGCTGCAGCACCTTCGGCACCGCGAACACCGGGCCGATGCCCATCTCGTCGGGCTCGCAGCCGGCCACCGCGAAGCCGAGGAAGCGGCCCAGCGGCTTCAGGCCCTTGCGCTGCGCGTAAGCCTCGTCGACGACGACGCAGGCGCCGGCGCCGTCGCTGAACTGGCTGGCGTTGCCGGCGGTGACCACGCCGCCGGGCAGCGCGGTGCGGATGTCCCTGATCGACTCGACCGTCGTGCCCGGGCGCAGCCCCTCGTCGGCCTTGACCGTGACCTCCTTGGTGCGCAGCCCCAGCTTCGGGTCGGCCACGCCCATGGTCACGGTGATGGGCACCAGCTCGGCGTCGAACAGCCCCTGCGCCTGCGCCGCGCAGGCCTTCTGCTGGCTGCCGGCACCGTAGTCGTCCATGCGCTCCTTGGCGATGCCGTAGCGCTTCGCGACGTTCTCGGCGGTCTGCAGCATGCTCCAGTAGATCTCGGGCTTGGCCTTTTGCAGCGCCGGGTCGAACAGCATGTGCTGGTTCATCTCCTGCTGCACGCACGAGATGCTCTCGACGCCGCCGGCCACGTACACGTCGCCCTCGCCGGCGACGATGCGCTGCGCCGCCATCGCGATGGTCTGCAGCCCGCTCGAGCAGAAGCGGTTGATCGTCATGCCCGACACGGTGATCGGCAGCCCGGCGGCCAGCGCGATCTGGCGCGCGATGTTCATGCCGGTCGCGCCCTCGGGGTTGGCGCAGCCCATCAGCACGTCTTCGACGGCGGCCGGGTCGATGCCCGCGCGTTCGACGGCGGCGCGCACGACGTGGCCGCCCAGCGACGCGCCGTGGGTCATGTTGAAGGCGCCCTTCCAGCTCTTGGCCAGGGGCGTGCGGGCGGTGGAGACGATGACGGCTCGGGTCATGGTGTGCGGTCCTTTCGGGGGCGTGCGGGCGCGCTGTCTCAGGTCAGCGTGCGGCTCTCGGCGACGAGCCGGGTCAGCAGCGGCGCGGGCTGCCAGAACGCGGCATCGTCGTGCGGGTTCTTCGCGAAGCGCTTCATCGCCTGCACCACGTTGAACAGGCCGAAAGTGTCGGCGTAGCACATCGGCCCGCCGCGGTGCAGCGGGAAGCCGTAGCCGGTGAGGTAGACCATGTCGATGTCACTGGCCTTGCTCGCGATGCCTTCCTCGAGGATCTTCGCGCCCTCGTTGACCAGCGCGAACACCAGCCGCTGGACGACCTCGTCGTCGCCGAGCTGGCGCGGCGGGACGCCGAGCTCCTTGCGGTGGTCGGCGATCATCTGCTCGACCAGCGGGCTCGGGATCGCGTCGCGCCTGCCCGGCCGGTAGTCGTACCAGCCGGCGCCGGTCTTCTGTCCGAAGCGGCCCTGCTCGCACAGGCGGTCGGCGACCCTGCTGTAGCGGATCTGCGGCTTCTCGACGTAGCGTCGCTTGCGGATCGCCCAGCCGATGTCGTTGCCGGCGAGGTCGCTCATGCGGAACGGCCCCATCGCGAAGCCGAACTTCTCGATCGCCTTGTCGATCTGCGTCGGTGTCGCGCCCTCCTCGAGCATGAACAGCGCCTGGCGGATGTACTGCTCGACCATTCGGTTGCCGATGAAGCCGTCGCACACGCCCGAGACGACGGCGGTCTTCTTGATCTTCTTGCCGACCGCCATCACGGTGGCCAGCACGTCCTTGGCGGTCTTCGCGCCGCGCACGACTTCGAGCAGCTTCATCACGTTGGCCGGGCTGAAGAAGTGCATGCCGACCACGTCCTGCGGGCGCTGCGTGAACGCGGCGATCCGGTCGAGGTCCAGCGTCGAGGTGTTGCTCGCGAGGATCGCGCCCGGCTTGGCCACGGCGTCGAGCTGGCGGAACACCTGCTCCTTGACGCCGATATCCTCGAACACGGCCTCGATCACCAGGTCGGCGTCGCGGACGTCGTCGTACGCCAGCGTCGTCGTCAGCAGCGCCATGCGCTGTTCGTACTTGTCCTGCGCGAGCTTGCCCTTCTTGACCTGCGCCTCGTAGTTCTTGCGCACCACGCCCACGCCGCGCTCGAGCGCCTCGGCCTTGGTCTCGACGATCGTCACCGGGATGCCGGCGTTGAGGAAGTTCATGCTGATGCCGCCGCCCATCGTGCCGGCGCCGATCACGGCGACCTTGCGGACCTCGCGCACCGGCGTGTCGTCGGGCACGTCGGGGATCTTGCTCGCCGCACGCTCGCCGAAGAACGCGTGGCGCAGCGCCTTGCACTCGGGCGTCGACATCAGCGCGAGGAACGCCGAGCGTTCGTACACCATGCCGTCGTCGAACTTCGTCTTCGTCGACTGCTCGACGCAGTCGACGCAGCGCGCCGGCGCCGGGAAGTGTCGGGCCATCGCCTTGACGGTGTTGCGCGCGAACTGGAAGTACGCGTCGCCCTGCGGGTGCGCGCACTTCAGGTCGCGCACGCGCGGCAGCGGACGGCGGTCGGCCACCTCGCGCGCAAACGCCACCGCGCCGTCGAGCAGGTCGCCGTCGATCAGGCGGTCGAACAGCTTCTGCCCCGGCAGCGAAGCGAGCAGCTCGCTCTTGACCGGCTCGCCGCTGACGATCATGTTCAGCGCGGTCTCGACGCCGAGCACGCGCGGCAGCCGCTGCGTGCCGCCGGCGCCGGGCACGAGGCCGATCTTCACCTCGGGCAGCGCGACGTTCGCGCCGGGCGCTGCGACGCGGTAGTGCGCGCCCAGCGACAGCTCGAGCCCGCCGCCCATGCACACGCTGTGGATCGCGGCGACCACGGGCTTGTCGCAGTCCTCGAGCAGCTTGATCAGGCTCAGCAGGTTCGGCTCGGCCAGGGCCTTCGGCGAGCCGAACTCGCGGATGTCGGCGCCACCGGAGAACGCCTTGCCGGCGCCGGTGATGACGATCGCCCTGACCGCGGCATCGCCCTGTGCGCGCTCGATGCCGGCGGCGAAGGCCTTGCGCGTCTCGTGGCCGAGCCCGTTGACCGGCGGGTTGTTCAGCGTGACGACGGCAACGTCGCCGCGCAGCTCGTAGGTGGCACTCATGCGGACTCCTCGTGGGGATCGGTCAAAAAAGCACGCTCGTTCGATTCTAGGTGGCGCCGAAGGCCGGCCCGTGTCCCTGCGGCGACAGCCCCCGCCCGGCGCGGCGGCGCCCCGGCCGGCTAGACCTCCAGCCACTCCTTGCGAATATAGGCGTTGGCCTTCAGCTCGGCGGGCGTGCCCTCGAAGACGATCTGGCCATGGCCCATCACCAGGCAGCGGTCGGCGACCTCGAGCGCGATCGTCAGCTTCTGCTCGACGAGCAGCACCGAGACGCCGCGGCGCTTGAGCTCGCGCAGATACTCGGCGACCAGTTCGACGATCTTCGGCGCCAGACCCTCGGTGGGCTCGTCGATCATGATCAGGTCGGGGTCGCCCATCAGCGTGCGGCACAGCGTGAGCATCTGCTGCTCGCCGCCCGACAGCACGCCGGCCTCGGTGTGCTGGCGCTCCTTGAGCCGCGGGAACAGGCGGTACATGTCGTCGAAGCTCCAGCGCGCGTCCTTCGCGCCGCGCTTCTCGCCGAGCTGCAGGTTCTGGTGCACCGTGAGCTTCGGAAAGATGTCGCGGTTCTCGGGCACGTAGCCGATGCCCAGATGCGCGATCTCGAACGGCTTGCGTCCCATGATCGGCTGGTCGCGCCACGCGATGGCGCCGCTGCCGTCGACCATGCCCATGATCGCCTTCACGGTGGTCGAGCGCCCGGAGCCGTTGCGCCCGAGCAGCGCGACGATCTCGCCGGCGCGCACCTCGAAGTGCACCCCGTGCAGCACGTGGCTCTTGCCGTAGAACGCGTGGACGTTGTCGAGCTTCAGCACGGCCTCACGCCCCCGCCACCTGCTGTTCGGCCAGCACCGAGCCGAGGTAGGCCTCCTGCACGCGTGCGTTCGCGCGCACCGCGTCGGGCGTGTCGAAGGCGATCACCTCGCCGTAGACGAGCACCGCGATCTTGTCGGCCAGCCCGAACACGACGCCCATGTCGTGCTCGACGGTGAGCAGCGTCTTGCCCTCGGTGACCTCGCGGATCAGCTGCACGAAGCGCCGCGTCTCGCTCTTGCTCATGCCGGCGGTCGGCTCGTCGAGCAGCACCACACTGGCGCCACCGGCGATCGTGATGCCGATCTCCAGCGCCCTCTGCTCCGCGTAGGTCAGGTTCATCGCCAGCACGTCGCGGCGGCGCTCGAGCTTGATCATCTCGAGCAGCTGCTCGACGCGGTCGTTGACGTCGCGCAGGTCGGCGAGGAACTTCCAGAACGCGTAGCGGTGGCCCATGCTCCACAGCGCCGCGCAGCGCAGGTTCTCGAACACCGACAGCCGCGTGAACAGGTTGCTGACCTGGAAGCTGCGCGCCAGTCCCTTGCGGTTGATCTCGAACGGCGTGCGCCCGTCGATGCGCTCGCCGTGCAGGCGGATCTCGCCGCCGGACACGCCGAAGCGCCCGGAGATCAGGTTGAACAGCGTGCTCTTGCCGGCACCGTTGGGGCCGATGATCGCCACGCGCTCGCCCGGCTGCACGGCCAGGCTCGCGCCGCGGATGATCTCGGTCTTGCCGAAGCTCTTGCGCACGTCGATCAGCTCGACCGCTGGCGTTGCTGGGCTCATCTCGACCGTGTCGTTGGTGCACCATCGCCGCTGGCGCCGCCGGTGCCGCGGCACGCCGAGGCATCGGGCGGCCGCCGCGCATCCGGCCTCGCCGCTGCGCCGCCGCGTCCCTCGCGAGCCGGAAGCGCCGAAGGCGCTGCGGTGGCGGCCCTCACAGCGCCTCCCTGCGCTTGATCTCCTGCTCGATCTCCTGCTGGATCGTGTCCCACTCGCGGCGGAAGTGCCGCCGCGTCAGCTCGAACAGTCCGGCGCCGACGACCAGCACGAACACCGCGCCGAACCAGCTCTCGAAGCGGTCGCTGTGCAGCGTCGCGCCGAGGAAGCTCAGCTCGGGCCCCAGCGCGGCGTTGAGCTGGCGGTGGTAGACCATCTCGATCATCGCCGCGACGCCCAGCAGCGCGGTCAGCGCGGTGCCGGCCAGCGCCAGGTAGCTCGCGGCGACGCGCCCGAGCTTGCCGAACGCCGACACGCGCAGGTTCATCATCAGCAGGCTGGCGATGCCGCCGGGCGCGTACATCACCATGAACAGGAAGATCAGCCCGAGGTACAGCAGCCAGGCCTTGGTCCACTCCGACAGCAGCACCAGCGCCACGACCATCAGCACGCCGCCGAGGATCGGGCCGAAAAAGAACGTCGCGCCGCCGAGGAACACGAACAGCAGGTACGCGCCCGAGCGCGCCGCGCCGACCACGTCGGCGGTGACGATCTCGAAGTTCAGCGCCGTCAGCCCGCCGCCGATGCCGGCGAAAAAGCCCGCGATCATGAAGGCCAGGTAGCGCACCTTTTGCGTGTTGTAGCCGATGAACTCGACCCGCTCGGGGTTGTCGCGCACCGCGTTGAGGATGCGCCCGAGCGGCGTGCGCGTCAGCGCGAACATCGCCGCGGTGCTGACGAAGCAGTACACCGCGATCAGATAGTAGACCTGCACCTGCGGGCCGTAGCTCACGCCCAGCACCGGCTTGCCGACGACGCGGTTGCCGGTGACGCCGGCCTCGCCGCCGAAGAACTCGGGCAGCATCAGCGACATCGACCACACCAGCTCGCCGATGCCCAGCGTGATCATCGCGAAGGTCGTGCCGGCCTTCTTCGTCGTCACGTAGCCCAGCAGCGCGGCGAAGAACAGCCCCGCGAGGCCGCCGACGAGCGGGATCAGGCTCACCGGCAGCGCCAGCCCGCCGGCGCTGACCAGGTTCAGCGTGTGGATCGCCAGGTACGCGCCGAGCCCGCTGTAGACCGCGTGGCCGAAGCTGAGCATGCCGCCCTGGCCGAAGATCACGTTGTACGACAGGCACACGATGATCGCGATGCCGATCTGCGACAGCAGCGTGTGCGCCAGCCCGCTGGTCCACACCATCGGCGCCACGGCCAGCATGACCGCGAACACCCCCCACAGCAGCCAGCGCCCGACGTTCCACGGGCGGAAGTGGAAGTGCGGCCGCGACTCGCGCACGTGCGTCACGGCTCACCCCTCGCGCGTGCCGAGCAGCCCGCGCGGGCGCAGGATCAGGATCAGCACCAGCAGCAGGTACGGCAGGATCGGCGCCGCCTGCGCGAGCGTGATCTTGGCCACCGGGTAGGCCCAGCTGTCCGGCCCGACCGTGACGCCCAGGCCCGCCGCCAGGTGCACCAGCGACTTGTCGACCGTCAGCGGCAGCGTCTGCAGCATGCCGACGAGGATCGAGCCGACGAACGCGCCGGGCAGCGAGCCCATGCCGCCGATCACGATGACGGCGAAGATGATCGGCCCGATGTGCGACATGTTCGGCTCGGTGACGAAGGTGATGCCGCCGACGACGCCGGCCAGTCCGGCCATCGCGCAGCCGGTGCCGAACACGAGCATGAACACGCGCGGCACGTTGTGGCCCAGCGCCTCGACCATCTCGGGGTGCGTCAGCGCCGCCTGGATCACCAGCCCGATGCGCGTGCGCGTCAGCAGCAGCCACAGCGCCAGCAGCATCGCCACGGCCACGCCGGCGAGGAACACGCGGTTGAGCGGGTAGCGCGTGCAGGTGACCGCCACCTCGGCGCCGCGGCGGCACATCTCCTCGGGCGCGACGCCGAACACGAAGCGCATCGGCTCGGCCGACGACGACACCAGCGTGAACGCGGTGCCGGCCAGCGCCGGCGGCGGGCCGAAGGGCACCGACGTGCGCCCCCAGACGAGCTGCACGACCTCGAGCAGCACGTACGACAGCCCGAAGGTCACCAGCAGTTCGGCGACGTGGCCGAACCTGTGCACCTTGCGCAGCACGCCGCGCTCGAACCCGGCGCCCGCGAGGCCCACCAGCAGCGGCGCGGCCACCAGGGCCACCCAGAAGCCGAGCACGCCGCTGATCGTGTACGCGAAGTACGCCCCCAGCATGTAGAAGCTGGCGTGCGCGAAGTTGAGCACGCCCATCATGCTGAAGATCAGCGTCAGGCCGGCGCTGAGCAGAAACAGCAGCAGCCCGGAGCTGATGCCGTTCAGCAGGTTGATGAGGACCTGGTCCAAGGCGGTCGGGACGACGGATCGAAAAAAGGCCCGTCGGAGGGAGCCCTCCGGCGGGCCCGGCGCGGCGCGATGCGCGCGCGGATGCGCAGCGGGTCGATCAGGCCGGGCGGTTCATCTGGCACGACGTCGGCGTGCTCGACACGTAAGGCTCGAACACGCGCTCCTGCACCCAGGTGTAGCCGGTGCCCTCGACGTTGTACTGCTTCGCCGGGTCGGTGATCTTGCGCCAGCTCGCGATGTACAGCGGCTGCTGCAGCTGGTGGTCGGCCGCGCGCATCGTCACGTCGCCCGAGAAGCTCTTCATCGTCAGGCCTTCCATCGCCTTGGCGACCTTGACCGGGTCGGTGCTCTTGGCCCTGGCCATCGCCTGCGCCAGCATGGGCAGCACGTGCACCGTCGACAGCAGCGACAGGTCGTCCTTGAAGCGCTGGTTGTACTCCTTCATCCAGGCGCCGAGCTCGGGGATGTTCGAGTGGCCGATGTAGACGAACTTGACCTTGCCGTCCATCGTCGGCCCGATCGCCGACGGCGAGCCGTTGGCGCCGCCGTAGTAGGTGTACCAGGTCGCGTCGAGCCCGGCGTCCTTGGCCGCGCGGATCAGCAGCGACAGGTCCGAACCCCAGTTGCCGGTGACGATGCTGTCGGCGCCCGAGGCCTTGATCTTCGCGACGTACGGCGCGAAGTCGCGCACCTGGCCCAGCGGGTGCAAG
The DNA here is from genome assembly GCF_035325925.1 of Azohydromonas sp. Classification (NCBI taxonomy): domain Bacteria; kingdom Pseudomonadati; phylum Pseudomonadota; class Betaproteobacteria; order Burkholderiales; family Sphaerotilaceae; genus Azohydromonas; species Azohydromonas sp. The sequence goes on from NZ_DAOKZA010000046.1 coordinate 18,171, forward strand.
TCCTCGCCGACGACCTGCACGTCGGGGCGCTTGCGCGCCAGCGACTCCTTGAAGTACTTCGCCACCTGGTGGCCGTGCGAGTAGTTCTGGTTGATCAGGTAGACCTTCTTGACGTTCTTCTCGTCCTTCATGTACGACGTCAGCGCCTCCATCTTCATCGACGTGTCGGCGTCGAAGCGGAAGTGCCAGAAGCTGCACTTGCTGTTCGTGAAGTCGGGGTCGACCGCGGCGTTGTTCAGGAACACGATCTCCTTGCCGGGGTTGCGCTCGTTGTGCTTGTTGATCGCGTCGATCAGCGCGCCGGCCACCGAGCTGCCGTTGCCCTGCGTCACGTAGCGGATGCCCTGGTCGGTGATCGCCTTCAGCGCGGTCAGGCTCTCCTGCGGCGAGAGCTTGTTGTCGAACGACACGATCTCGAATTTCACGCCCGCCGGGTTGTTGGCGCTGACCTTCTCGGCCATGTACTGGAAGGTCTTCAGGCTGTTCTGGCCGATGTTGGCCAGCATGCCCGAAAGCGGGTCGATCCAGCCGATCTTCACCGTCTCGCCCTTCTGCGCGAACACCGCGGTGCTGCCCAGCGCCAGCGACACGCCGAGCGCCAGCCCGAAACACCTTCTCTTGAAGTCCATCGCCGTCTCCTGAAATTGACGCACTGCAACCAAATGCGGACGGTAGCGGAAGCGCCCGCGCTTGGGGGTCGGGAACTACCCCGAAACCCTGTCGCGGGTGGGACAGGCCGCTCAGCCGTTCGGCAGCCTGTAGTCCTTGAACTGCTCGCGAAGTTTCATCTTCTGCATCTTGCCGGTCGCGCCCAGCGGGATCGCGTCGACGAACTGGACGTCGTCGGGCACCTGCCACTTGGCCACCTTGCCCTCGAAGAAGGCGAGCAGCTCGTCGCGCGTGACCTCGGCGCCTGGCTTCTTCACCACCACCAGCAACGGGCGCTCGTCCCACTTCGGGTGCGGCACCGCGATGCACGCCGCCATCGCCACCGCCGGGTGCGCCATCGCGATGTTCTCGACGTCGATCGAGCTGATCCACTCGCCGCCGGACTTGATCACGTCCTTGCTTCGGTCGGTGATCTGCAGGAAGCCGTCGGCGTCGATCGACGCGACGTCGCCGGTGGGGAACCAGTCGCCGTCGGCGTCGTGGCGCAGCGGGTCACCGCCCTCGCCCTTGAAGTAGCCGGCGATGATCCACGGGCCCTTGACCAGCAGGTCGCCACTCTGGCGGCCGTCCCACGGCAGTTCCTTGCCCGCCGGGTCGACGATCTTCATCTCGACACCGAACACCGCGCGGCCCTGCTTGACGAGCACGTCCATCTGCCGCGCGGCGTCGAGCCCGAGGTGCTTGTTCTTCAGGTGGCACACGGTGCCCAGCGGCGACATCTCGGTCATGCCCCAGGCGTGCAGCACGGTCACGCCGTAGCGCTCCTTGAAGGTGTGGATCATCGCCGGCGGGCACGCCGAGCCGCCGATCACGGTGCGCTGCAGCGTCGAGAAGCGCACCTCGTGCTGCGCCATGTGCGTCAGCAGCCCCAGCCACACGGTGGGCACACCGGCGGCCATCGTCACCTTCTCGCCCTCGATCAGCTCGTAGACCGACTTGCCGTCGAGCGCCGCGCCGGGGAACACCAGCTTGGCGCCGGTCATCGCCGCGCTGTACGGGATGCCCCAGGCGTTGACGTGGAACATCGGCACCACCGGCAGGATGCTGTCGCGCGCCGACACCCCCAGCGCGTCGGGCAGCGCGCCGCCGTAGGCGTGCAGGATCGTCGAGCGGTGGCTGTACAGCGCACCCTTCGGGTTGCCGGTGGTGCCGCTCGTGTAGCACAGCGCCGCGGCGCTGCGCTCGTCGAACTGCGGCCAGGCGTAGTCGTCGCTCTCGGCGCCGATCCACGCCTCGTAGCTGACCAGCCCGTCGATGCCGGTGTCTGCGGGCAGCGCGTCGGCGTCGCACAGCGCCACCCACTGCCTGACGGTCGGGCACTTCGACCACACCGCCTTGACGATCGGCAGGAAGGTCATGTCGAAGCACAGCACCCGGTCCTCGGCATGGTTGGCGATCCACACGATCTGCTCGGGCGCCAGGCGCGGGTTGATGGTGTGCACGACGCGCCCGCTGCCGGCGACGCCGAAGTACAGCTCGAAGTGACGGTAGCCGTTCCACGCCAGCGTCGCGACGCGGTCGCTGAACGCCAGCCCGAGCCGGTCGAGCGCGTTGGCCACGCGCCGCGACCGCGCGGCGGCGTCGCGGTAGGTGTAGCGGTGCAGGTCGCCCTCGACGCGCCGCGAGACGATCTCGCCGTCGTGGTGGTGGCGGGCGGCGAACTCGATCAGTCCCGAGATCAGCAGCGGTTGGTCTTGCATCAGACCGAGCATGGAAGTCTCCTTGGTGACAGCGGCGGGCGGTCGGCCGGCGGCCGCGGCCCGGGCGCGCAGTATCGAAGCGCGCCTGCCGCGGTGCAACACGTGATTCTCCCCAACCCGCTTGCAGCCTTTGGCGCAGGCCCGACAATGGGCGCACACCCGCCGGCGCCGGCCCACCGCGCGCGGCGTACGGAACCTGCCCGTGGACAAGCCGACGATCGAACCGCCGCACCCCATCGACGACGCGCGATACCCGGTGCGCAAGACCGACGCGCAGTGGCGCGCCGAGCTCGACCCGGTGCAGTACCGCATCGCGCGCCAGGCCGCCACCGAGCGCGCCTTCAGCGGCAAGTACTGGGACCATTTCGCCGACGGCAGCTACAAGTGCATCGGCTGCGGCACGACGCTGTTCGACGCCGGCACCAAGTTCGACGCCGGCTGCGGCTGGCCCAGCTGGTGGCGCGCCGTCGACGACGCGCGCGTCGAGCGCGTGCTCGACGAGAGCCACGGCATGGTGCGCGTCGAGGTGCGCTGCCGCCAGTGCGGCTCGCACCTGGGCCACGTGTTCGACGACGGGCCCGCGCCGACCGGCGAGCGCTTTTGCATCAACTCGGCTTCGATAGACTTCGAGCCGCGATGAGAACCCTGGTCGACCTGCTTCCCGTCTTCCTGTTCGTCGCCGTGCTCGCCTGGGCCGACGCTCATCCGACCACGTCGACGTGGCGCGACGACTCGATCGGCAGTGCGGTGGCCGTCGAGGTCGGCTCGCGCGAGGCGCCGGCGGTGCTGGCCACCGCCGTCGGCGTGATGGCGGTGTTCGCGCACTTCGGCTGGCAGCGCTGGCGCGGCCGGCGTGCGACGCCGGCGCTGGTCGCCGGGCTGGTGCTGGTGACGCTGCTGGCGGTGGCGGCGATCGGGCTGCGCGGCCCCGCCTTCGACGCCTGGCGACCGAGCGCGATGTACTGGATGATCGGGCTGGCGCTGTGGCTCGCGCGCGTGGTGCTGGGGCGCAACCTGCTGCGCATGCTGCTGGGCCACCGGCTCGAGCTGCCCGACGCCGCGTGGCAGCGGCTCAACGCGATCTGGGTCGGCTTCTTCGGTGTCATGGGCCTGCTCAACCTGTGGGTCGCCTACAGCGTGCCCGACGAGATCTGGCAGCCGTTCAAGGTGTTCGGCGGCATCGCGCTGCTGCTCGTGTTCACGCTGGCGCAGTCGCCGCTGGTGTCGCGCCGGCGCAGCGGCGACGCGCCGGCGAATCGCACCTGATCGGCCGGCCCGCCACCCCTTCGCCGCGCACGTCGCTCGAGACCCACCCCGCGATGCCGGTCAGTGCCCAGCAGATCCACGACGCGCTGCAGCGCCGCTTCGAGCCGCTGCGGCTGGAAGTCGTCGACGACAGCCACCGCCATGCCGGCCACGCCGGCGCGCGCGAGGGCCGCCACTTCACGGTGCGCCTGACGGCCGCGGCGTTTGCCGGCCATGCGCGCGTGGCCCGCCATCGCCTTGTGTATGATGCCCTGCGCGATCTGATGCCCGCCGGCATCCACGCGCTGGCGATCGAGGCGCGCGCCCCCGACGAGGGCTGAAGCGGCGCCGACGCCACCGTCCACGCACGTCTCCGGTTCCGCGTCCGCCGCACGCCCGTTGCCGCCGAATCTGCCTCCCTGCGCCGTCGACCGGCGCTTCCCACGTCCGCGAAAGGCCCCTGCCCCCATGAACCCGAAGTTGTCCGCCACGCGCCTGGCGCTCGCCAGCGTCGCGCTGGCCCTTTGGCTGCCCGCCCAGGCCCAGAACGTCGCCATCGTCAACGGCAAGCCCGTGCCCAAGGCGCGCGTCGACACGCTGCTGCAGCAGGCCACGCGCGGCGGCCAGCAGCCGGTGACGCCCGAACTCGAGGCGCGCGCGCGCGAGGAAGTCGTGCTGCGCGAGATCTTCACGCAGGAGGCCGAGCGCCGCGGCATCGCGCAGGGCGCGGCCTACAAGGCGCAGATGGAGCTGGCGCGCCAGACCATCCTGATACGCGAGCTGTTCGCCGACTGGCAGAAGAACCACCCGGTGACCGAGGCCGAGGCGCGCGCCGAGTACGACAAGTTCAAGGCGCAGGCCAGCGGCACCGAGTACCGCGCGCGCCACATCCTGGTCGCCGCAGAGGACGAGGCGAAGAAGCTGATCGCGCAGATCAAGGGCGGCGCCAGCTTCGACGAACTGGCCAAGAAGCACTCGACCGACACCGGCTCGGCCGCCAACGGCGGTGACCTCGACTTCGCCAAGCCCGACGCCTACGTCGCCGAGTTCGGCCAGGCGCTGGCCAGGCTGCAGAAGGGCCAGATGACCGACGCGCCGGTGAAGACGCAGTTCGGCTGGCACATCATCAGGCTCGAGGACACGCGCGACGCGCAGTTCCCGGCCTTCGACGACGTGCGGCCGCAGATCGAGCAGCAGATCGGTCAGGTGAAGATGCAGCAGTACCAGCAGTCGCTGCGCGACAAGGCCAAGACCGACTTCAAGTTCGGCCAGTGACGCGTGCCGCCGCGGCGCGTGAAGCGCTGCGGCTGCGCGACGCTCAGCCGGCGACGAGCCGCCCCGCCTCGATGTGCAGCTGGCGGTCGCAGCGCGTGGCGATCTCGCGGTCGTGCGTGACCAGCAGCAGCGTCGTGCCAGCCTCGCGGTTGAGGTCGAACATCAGCTGCATCACCGTCGCACCGGTGGCGAAGTCGAGGCTGCCGGTGGGCTCGTCGGCCAGCAGCACGGCCGGTCGCACGACGAAGGCGCGCGCCAGCGCGACGCGCTGCTGCTCGCCGCCGGAGAGCACGCGCGGGTAGTGCCCGAGACGCTGCGACAAGCCGACGCGCCCGAGCATCTCGGTGGCCTGCGCGCGCGCGTCGCGCCGGCCCATCAGCTCGAGCGGCAGCATCACGTTCTCCAGCGCCGTCAGGTTGGCCAGCAGCTGGAAGCTCTGGAACACGAAGCCGACGTTTCGCGCGCGCACCGCGGCGCGCGCGTCCTCGTCGAGCGCGAACAGGTCGGTGCCGGCCAGGTGCACGGTGCCCGAGGTCGGCACGTCCAGTCCGGCGATGATCGACAGCAGCGTGCTCTTGCCCGAGCCCGAGGCGCCGACGATGGCCGCAGACTCGCGTGCCGGCACGGTGAAATCGATGTCGTGGAGAATCGTCAGCGTGCCAGTCGAGTCACGCACCTGCTTGCTGACGTGCTCGACGGCGATGATCGGAGATGCGGTGTCTGGGGTCATGAAGGCTTCGTTCCGGCCGGCGCGGCGGCGGTGGATCGCGCACTGTAGCGGCGTCGCGCTCGCAATCGCGGCGGCGGCCTCGGTGCCCGCACGCGCCGCTCGGGCGCCGGCGACGATCCTCGTCGTCGGCGACAGCCTGTCGGCCGAGTACGGCATCGCGCGCGGCAGCGGCTGGGTAGCGTTGCTCGAGCAGCGCCTGGCCGCGCAGAAGATCGCCGCGCGCGTGGTCAACGCCAGCGTCAGCGGCGACACCACCGCGGGCGGCCGCTCCCGGTTGCCCGCGCTGCTCGCCGAGCACAGACCGACGCACGTGGTGATCGAGCTCGGCGGCAACGACGCGCTGCGCGGGCTGCCGCTGGCGTCGACGCGCGCCAACCTCACCGAGATGGCGCGCGCCGCGCGCACCGCGGGCGCGCGCGTGCTGCTGGTGGGCATGCAGGTGCCGCCCAACTACGGGCGGCGCTACGCCGACGACTTCGCGGCGCTGTTCGGCGAGGTCGCGCGCGCCGAGGGTGCGGCGCTGGTGCCGTTCCTGCTCAAGGGCGTGGCCGACTCGCCCGAGGCCGAGTCGCTGTTCCAGAGCGACCGCATCCACCCGAACGCGCAGGCGCACCCGATCATGCTCGACAACGTCTGGCCGGTGCTGCGCCGCCAGCTCGGTTGAGCCGCGGCCACCGGTCGGCCGCCCCCGGCGTCACCGCTCGCTCTGCCGTTCGAGCGGGCCCCGGCGCCCTTCCCGTCCCGGATCCCGGCCCGGGTCGCGCCCCGGTTCGCGCTCGAGCCCCGGCGGCGGACGCTGCGGCGCGCGCTCGACGCCGACTGCACCGATCGAGCCGCGCGGTGCGGCCGTCGGCGGCGCCTGGGGCGGCGCGGCCGGCACCACGGTCGGCGCCATGGCCGGCGGCATCGGTCGCTCGGCCATGCGCGGCGGCGATGGCGGCAACGGCGACGGCGGGGGCCGCTGCGGAGCGACGATCGCCGACTGCGGTGCGCGCTGCGGCCCGGACGGCAGCGCCGCCGGCGCGCGCGGTTCGAAGCGCTGCGCGTCGCGTCGCGAGTCGTCGCGCCGGTCATCGCGTCGCTCGTCGCGCATCGCCGGTGCACGTTCGCGTGGCGGCGTGGCCGGCGGCGTGAACCCCGGGACCACGGCGCGCGGCGTCGCCGGCGTCGCGGCCGGTGGCATCGGACGCGGGTCGACGCGCGGTGCCGCAGGCGGTGGCGTCGCCGGCGCGGCGAACCCCGGTGCAGCCGGCACCGGCTCGATGCGCGCGCCACGGTCGTCGCCGTCGCGGCGATCGAATCGCGGCCCGCCGTCGCGGCGGTCGCGGCCGGCGTCGTCGTCGCGACCGCTGCGTCCATCGGGCTGCCCGGGCCGGTCGCGCCGGTCGTCGCGCCGGTCGCCCCCGGGGCGCCGGTCGCGGCCGGCACCGACGTCGTCGCCCCGCCCGGGCCGAGGCTCGCGCGCGTCGCGGTCGTCGCGGTCGTCGCGACGCGGGCCCGGCCACCCGGGCGGCACGGCACGCCCCGGCACACCCGGCGCAGTCACCACGCGGCGTGGCGGCGGCGGCGCCAGCGTGCGGTCGTCGTCGTCGCGCGGGCGCTGCAGTCGGCGCAGCAGGCCGGGGTCGACGCGGCGCACCGCGTGGTCGGCCACCGGGCGCCGCGTGTCGAGCACGTGCCCCGGCACCACCGTCACCGCCCCTGGAACGCCGACCAGCGAGTGCCCGTGCCCGTCGCGCCGCGGCGGGCGCCCCGGGTACGGGTTGACGATCGGCGCGTGCCGCGGGGGCAGCCGGTACCACGGCCGGTAGGTTTCGTACGGCGTCAGCGGCACCCAGGCCACCAGCGGGCCGAACTGGATCGACAGGCTCACGCCGCTGCCCGGCACGCCGAGCCAGCCGACCAGCGCAGGCGCGAACACCGGCCGCCGCACGTACGGCCCCGGCACCCAGGTCCAGCGCCCCGACCACATCATCCAGCGCCCGTAGTGGAACGGCGCGAAGCCCCACGGCGTGTCGTCGACCCAGGTCCAGCCCCAGGGGCGCAGCCACACCCAGCGGCCGTAGCGGTACGGCGACCAGCCCGGTGCGACGTGCAGCGGCACCCAGATCGCGCCGAACTCGGGGTGGCGGTCCCAGCGGCCATGGCGGTCGAGGTCGTCCCAGCCGGTCATCTCCGGCGACACGTAGCGGCTGGCCGCGAGCGCCGCGTCGGCGCGGTCGGCCTCGCGCAGCCAGCGATCGAACGCGTCGCCCGTGGCGGCCACGCTGTCGTAGCGGGTCTGCGGCGACTGGCCCGACTGCCAGAACTCGAGGCGCTCGCCGGCGCGCACCGTCTTGCGGCTGTCGGGCGTGTCGAACACGCCCTCGCCCGACAGTACCTGCACCGCAGCGGCGTCGCCGAGGTCGTCGATGCGGTAGTGGCCGGCCGCCAGCGGCAGCCAGCGCCCGGGCGCGACGACCACCTCGTGCTCGCGCGCGACCTCGTCGCTGCGCAGCCGCAGCGCCACGCTGCCGGCGTGCACGCGCAACTGCACCAGTTCGTCGTCCAGGCGCAGCCACTCGACCTCGGTGCGTGCGGCCAGCCGCAGCGTCGACGAGCCGACCTGCACGACCGCGCGTGCGCCGTCGTCGGTGGCCAGGCGGTCGCCGCCGGTCAGCGGCCGGTTGCGCAGCGCCTCGGTCCAGCTGCCGTCGTCGGCGTCGACGACCCACACCGTGCCCTGCACCTCGGCCAGCCGGCCGACGCGCCCCGGCACGTCGGCGCGCGCCGCCGTGGCGCACAGCGCGAGCGTCAGCAGGGCCAGCAGCGTGCGCCAGGGGGCGCCGCGCGCGGCGGCGGATGACGGCCAGGCGTTCATGCGTGACGCTCCTCGGGTGTCCACCTACCGACAACGCCGCGCGCCGCCGCGGCGTCGACCGCCTTCACACAGCTTTACATCCCGCCGCGGCGGCTCAGTCTTCGCCGGCCGGATCGAGCTCGGGGAACAGCACGCGGGTGAAGCCCAGCCGCGTCAGGTCGCGCATGCGCGTCGGGTACAGCCGGCCGATCAGGTGGTCGCACTCGTGCTGCACGACGCGCGCGTGGAAGCCCTCGGCCTCGCGCTCGACCGGGCGGCCCAGCGGGTCGAAGCCGGCGTAGCGGATGCGCGCCCAGCGCGGCACGATGCCGCGCAGCCCCGGCACCGACAGGCAGCCCTCCCAGCCCTCCTCCTCGGCGTCGCCGAGCGGCGTGATCGTCGGGTTGATCAGCACCGTCTTCGGCACCGGCGGCGCGTCGGGGTAGCGCGCGTTGCGCCCGAAGCCGAAGATCACCACCTGCAGGTCGACGCCGATCTGCGGCGCCGCCAGCCCGGCGCCGTCGGCGGCGGCCATGGTGTCGAACAGGTCACCGACCAGCGCGTGCAGCTCGGGCGTGTCGAAGGCGGCCACCGGCTGCGCGACGCGCAGCAGCCGGGCGTCGCCCATCTTCAGGATCTCGCGGATGGCCATCGTCGGTGCGGGGGTTCAGGCAGCGTGACGCCACGCCAGCCAGCCGGCGGTGATCGCCAGCGTGGCCAGCGTCACCGGGATGCCGGTGGCTGCATGGCGCTTCCAGTCGATCACGATACCGCGTTTGCGCGCCGCGTCGACGACGATGATGTTGGCGATCGAGCCGACGATGAACAGGTTGCCGGCCAGCGTGCTGACCAGCGCCAGCGTCGGCCCGGCGTGTGCCGCGTCGGCCGCCGGCAGCAGCAGCATCACCGCCGGCACGTTCGACACCAGGTTCGACAGCAGCAGCGTGACGATGAACAGCGGCCCCGGCTCGCCGAGGTGCACACCCTGCGCGGCCAGCCACTGCACCGCGTCGGCCGTCAGCCCGGTGTGCTCGAGCGCGGCGTTGACGACGAACAGCCCGATGAACAGGATCAGCAGTTCCCAGTCGATCAGCCCCATGACCTGCGACGAGTGCAGGCGCTGCGACAGCAGCAGCACGCCGGCGCCGACCAGCGCCGCGACGTCGTGCCGCCAGCCGGTGAACAGGAACACCGCCACCAGCGCCACGGCCACCGTCAGGCCCTTGGCGGTCTGCCAGCGGTCGAACGACGGGTACTCGGCCTCGAGCGCGGCCAGCCGCGCCGGGTCGGGCGCGGGCAGCGGCGCGGTGCGGCGCAGCGGCCACGCCAGCAGCGCCCACAGCGCGACCAGGCCGAGCGCCACCGGCACGATCGCCTCGACCAGGTAGCCGGCGAAGTCGAGCCCCAGGCGCTGGCCGATCAGCATGTTCTGCGGGTTGCCGATCAGCGTGGCCGCCGAGCCGATGTTCGCCGCGCAGGCCAGCGCCAGCAGGAACGGCACCGGGTCGAGGCGGCGGCGCAGGCACGCGTCGGCAAGCACCGGCGCCACCGCGAGGCACACGATGTCGTTCGAGAACACCGCCGACAGCGCCGCGACCACCGCGATCACCACCGCCAGCAGCGTCGACGGGCTCGCGTCGAGCGCGGCGACGCGCCGCGTGACCCAGGTGTAGAAGCCGCCCAGGCGCATCTGCGCCGAGATCACCATGAACGAGAACAGCAGCAGGATCGTCGGCAGGTGCACCGCCTGCGCCGCCTGCTCGAGGCTGAGCACGCCGGGGCCGACGACGGCGATCGCGCCGAGCAGCGCGACGCCGGTGCGGTCGAGCTGCAGCCGCGGCAGACCGCCGAGGATCATGCCCAGGTAGACGACGGCGAACACGGCGACGACGTAGTAGGGTTGCGCGTTCATCGATTCACCGTGGGTGCGGCCGCGATGATGCCCGACGTCGCGCACCGCCCCGCGCTGCTGCGAGGAGATCGCCATGGCCGACGACCGGCGCATCGAACGCGACAGCTTCGGCGACATCGCCGTCGACGCGCGGCGGCTGTGGGGCGCGCAGACGCAGCGCTCGCTCGAGCGGTTCGAGATCTCGACCGAGCGCATGCCCGCCGAGCTTATCGGCGCGCTGGCGCGGGTCAAGCGCGCCGCGGCCATCGTCAACGCCGGGCTCGGTCGGCTCGACCCCGCGAAGGCGCGCGCGATCGCCGAGGCCGCCGACGAGGTCGTCGCCGGCCGCCACGACGCCGAGTTCCCGCTCGTCGTCTGGCAGACCGGCTCCGGCACGCAGACGAACATGAACCTCAACGAGGTGCTCGCCAACCGCGCGTCGCAGTTGCTCGGCGGGCCGATCGGGCCGCGGCGGCTCGTGCACCCGAACGACGACGTCAACCGCGGCCAGTCGTCGAACGACGTGTTCCCGACCGCGATGCACGTCGCCGCGCGGCTGGCGGTGGTGCAGCGGCTGCGCCCCGCGCTGGCCGCGCTGCACGCGACGCTGCAGGCCAAGGCGCGCGACTTCGCCGGCCTCGTGAAGATCGGCCGCACGCACCTGCAGGACGCGACGCCGCTGACGCTGGGTCAGGAGGTCTCGGGCTGGGCCGCGCAGCTGGCGCAGGTGCTGGCGCGACTCGACGACGCGCTGCCGCCGCTGGCCGAACTGGCGATCGGCGGCACCGCGGTGGGCACCGGGCTGAACACGCACCCCGAGTTCGGCGCGCGCGTCGCCGCCGAGCTGGCGCGCACGACCGGCGAGCCGTTCGTCGACGCGACCAACAAGTTCGCCGCGCTGGCCGCGCACGACGCGCTGGTGCACCTGCACGGCGTGCTGAAGACGGCTGCCGCGGCGCTGACCAAGGTCGCCAACGACGTGCGCTGGCTCGCGTCGGGCCCGCGCGCCGGGCTGGGCGAGATCACGATCCCCGAGAACGAACCCGGCAGCTCGATCATGCCGGGCAAGGTCAACCCGACGCAGTGCGAGGCGCTGACGATGGCCTGCTGCCAGGTGTTCGGCAACGACGTCGCGGTCAACGTCGCCGGCGCCAGCGGCGCCTTCGAGCTCAACGTCTACAAGCCGGTGATCGCGCACGCGCTGCTGCAGAGCCTGCGCCTGCTCGCCGACGCGTCTCGCAGCTTCGACCTGCACTGCGCGCGCGGCATCGCGCCGAACGAGACGCGCCTGGCCGAAGGCGTGCGGCGCTCGCTGATGCTGGTCACCGCGCTGGCGCCGCACATCGGCTACGACCGCGCCG
>NZ_DAOKZA010000047.1:0-28268 GCF_035325925.1 Azohydromonas sp.
ACTACCGCCCCGACGAGAACACGCCCAACGCCACCGTCAGCTACTACACCAAGGGTTCGCTGGTGGCGCTGGCGCTGGACCTGAGCCTGCGCGAGGGCGGGCACGGCGGCCTCGACGACCTGATGCGCCGACTGTGGGCCGGCAGCCGCGGCGGGCCGGTGAGCGAGGCGCAGATCGTCGAGGCGCTGCGCGCGCAAGCCGGCGACGCGCTGGCGCAGACCCTGCAGCGCTGGGTGCACGGCACCGACGACCTGCCGCTGCGCAGCCTGCTCGCGCACGCCGGCGTCGCGTTCGGCCACGACGCGCCGTCGGGGCTGGCGGCCACGCTGGGCCTGCGCCTGAGCGAGGGGCCGGTCAGCGGCGTGCAGGTCAAGAGCGTGCTGCGCGGCGGCGCCGCCGAGCGTGCCGGCGTCGCCGCCGGCGACGAGCTGCTGGCCGTCGACGGCTGGCGCGTGCGCCGGCTCGACGACGCGCAGCAGTGGCTGGCCCCCGGCACGCGCTTCGAGCTGCTGCTGGTGCGCGACCAGCGCGTGCGCCGCGTCGAGGTGACGCCGCCGGCCGAGGCCGCGCGCGCGCTGCAGCTGCACGTCGACGCGCAGGCCCCCGCCCCCGCGGCCGCGCTGCGCCGCGCATGGCTCACGGGCTGATCGCCGCCGCGACGCGACGACGGCGTCGCCTCGCCGGCGCCGCCCTGCTGCTGGCGATCGCCGCGGCGCACCTGGGGCTGCTGCGCTGGTGGCACGCGCAAGTCGCCACGCTGCGGCTGCACACCGCACTGCCGGCGCCGATCGAGGTGCGCTTCGTGCGCGAGTTGCACCCGGCAGCGCCTGCGGCCGTGGCCCCGCCGCCCGCGCCACGGCGCGTCGCGGGGCGCGGCGCGCGGCCGCGGCCCGTCTCGGCGGTCGCCGCTGCGCCCGACCCCGCCGCGTCGCAGCCGGCCGCCGACGTCGCGCCGCCAGCGCCTCCGTGGATCGCGCCGCTGCCGCACGAGCTCGCCGGCCTCGGCGCCTGGGCAGACACCCCCACCGAAGCGCCGGCGGACACAATCGCCGCCACCGGCCCCCCGTCCGAACCTGCCCCGGCCGCGGCGGCGCCGGCCGGCGCCACCGGCGACGCCGCGGCGGCGTTCGAGTGGCCGCCGTCGACGCGGCTGCAGTACCGGCTCAGCGGCTGGTACCGCGGCGAGGTGCACGGCAGCGCGCAGGTGCAGTGGCTGCGTGACGGCCACCGCTACCAGGTGCACCTGGACGTGGTCGTCGGCCCGTCGTTCGCGCCGCTGCTGTCGCGGCGCATGGTCAGCGACGGCACGCTGGGCGACGACGGCCTGCGCCCGCGTCGCTACGACGAACTGACGCGCTTCGCGTGGCGCGAACCGTCGGCGCTGAGCCTGCACCTGGGCGGCGAGACGGTGCACCTGGCGGGAGGTCACGCGTGGCCGGCGCGCGCCGGCATGCAGGACGCGGCGAGCCAGTTCGTGCAGCTGACGTGGCTGTTCACGCTGCGGCCCGAGCGGCTGCGCACCGGCGAGGTGGTCGAGTTCCCGCTGGTGCTGCCGCGGCGCATCGCGCGCTGGCGCTACGAGGTGGCCGGCGAGGAACTGCTCGACACGCCGCTGGGCGGGGTTGCCGCGATGCACGTGCGCCCCAGCGCCGACACCCGGCCCGAACCCGGGCGCGAGCTCGGCGCCGAAGCCTGGTTCGCGCCGACGCTGCAGTACCTGCCGGTGCGCATCCGCATCCGGCACGACGCGCAGACCTGGGTCGACCTGGTGCTCGCCGAGTGGCCGCAGCAGTCCGGCCCGTCGCCCTGAGCCGGCGGACGGTGGCTCAGGCTGTCGCGCGGTCGGCGAGGAAGCGGTCGGCGAACGCGGTGGCGGCGAACGAACCGCGCAGCTCGCGCAGGTAGCGGTGGCCCTGCTCGAGCAGCGGGCGCAGTTCGTCGGCATCGCGTGCCTTCTCGATGCGCATCGCCAGCGACTCGGCCATGGGGCCGAGCTGGTCGGTGAGGGTGCGCACCGCGTCGCGCTTGAGCTGCTCGCCGAAGCCGGCGCCGGTGCCGGCGCCGGCCGGCGCCGACGCCGAAGGCGCGGCGGCCGCCGGCGCCGCCACGACTGCGGCGGCCGGCCTCGCCGGCGCGGGTGCCCGCGTGCTGATCGCCTCGATGAAGCCGCCGTCGACCAGCGCCCGCAGCGCCTCGTCGGCCTGCTGCGCGATCATGCGGCGCAGGTCGTCGTCGCTGCGCTGGCCGTCGACGACGATGAGCATCTGGCGCAGCCGCGGCGCCAGCCGGTGCGCGCGGGTGGCCATCTCGGCATGGCCCTTGGCGGTCTTGCGGTAGATGGTCGGCATCTCGAGAACCCTTCAATCGTGAAGCGCCGCGGCAGCGCGCCCGGGGCCGCGCCGGCCGGCCGGCGGCGGCGTGGTGGCGACGGCGCGCACGTATAGTGACCGCCGACGACCGCACCCCGACGCCTGGAGACCGCGATGACCTACGAGCACATCCTGACCGAGCTGCGCGGCGACGCCGCGCTGAAGACCGCGCTGATCACGCTGCACCGGCCCAAGCAGCTCAACGCGCTCAACGACGCGCTGATGGACGACCTCGGCGCGGCGCTGCAGGCCTTCGACGCCGACGACGGCGTCGGCTGCATCGTGATCACCGGCAGCGACAAGGCCTTCGCCGCCGGCGCCGACATCGCGGCGATGGCGAAGTACGAGTTCATGGACGTCTTCAAGCGCAACTTCATCACGCGCAACTGGGAGACGGTCACGCGCGTGCGCAAGCCGGTGATCGCCGCGGTGGCCGGCTTCGCGCTGGGCGGCGGCTGCGAGCTGGCGATGATGTGCGACTTCATCATCGCCGCCGACAACGCCAGGTTCGGCCAGCCCGAGATCAAGATCGGCATCATTCCCGGCGCCGGCGGCACGCAGCGCCTGCCGCGCGCCGTGGGCAAAAGCAAGGCGATGGACCTGGTGCTCACCGGCCGCTTCATGGACGCCGCCGAGGCCGAGCGCGCCGGGCTGGTGTCGCGCGTGGTGCCGGCCGACAAGCTGATCGACGAGGCGCTGGCCGCCGCGGCGACGATCTGCGGCCTGGGCATGCCGGCGGTGATGATGGCCAAGGAGTGCGTGCAGCGCGCCTTCGAGACCCCGCTGGCCGAAGGCCTGAGCCACGAGCGGCGCATGTTCCACGCGCTGTTCGCCACGCACGACCAGAAGGAAGGCATGGACGCCTTCCTGGCCAAGCGCGCCCCGAGCTTCCGTCACGGCTGAGCTCTGCCGGTGGGCTGCGCGCGCGCGTCGAGCGCGGCCCACAGCGCCGCCACCTGCGCCGCCCAGTCGCGGTAGTGCGCGTCGCCCGGGGCGAAGTACGGCACGCCGCGCCCGAGGCAGTGGCGGGCGCGGCGCACCAGCGGGTCGCCGGCGGGCACCGCGTGCAGGCGCTGGCCGAGTTCGTGCAGCACGGCGTGGCGCGCGAACGCCTGCGCCGACTCGGTGAGGCGGCGGTACACGGGATGCTCCAGGGTTTCGGCGCTCGACATGGTGCGGCAGAAGGGAGTTCGTCGCTGCATCGGCGCCTGGCGACGCGACTGTAGCCCCGTCGTGCCGGGGACCGTCAATACGTCACGACCCGCGGGCGCGTCCGGCGGCGCCGGGCGCCTCGCGCGAGGCCGAAGCCGCGACGAGTCGTTCAGGGCCGGGGCGCAAACGGCAGTCCCGGGTCGGCGCGCCGGCGACCGCGGCAAGGGTCTCGCATGCTGGCAGTGCTGCTGCGCGCGTCGGCGCGTCGCGGCGGGCGCCAGCCGCTTCGGGCTCACCCTGTGGTGGTCGGCCCTGCGGGCCGACTTCGCTGCGCTGCTAGCCGCGGGGCCGGACTCGCTACGCTCCCTGCGGTCGTTTCGCTCGGACGACGGCCGCGCGCGCACGCCTGCCTGCCGAACCCCTTCAGGGCTGCAGCCAGCGCGCGCCGTGGGCGTCGAAGGCGGCGCGGCGGTGGCCGTCGGCGTGCAGTTCGAGCCAGTCGATCGATCGCACGTCGGCGCTGACCAGTGCGAAGTGCGCACGCTCGCCGTGCGGCGGCTCGCCGTCCAGAGTCTGCCCGGGTGGCAGCGGCGACAGATAGTCCTGCGCCGCGGGCGTCAGCCGCAGCTGCGCCCAGCGCGACGTCACCGCCAGCCCCTCGGTGTGCAGCGCGAGGTGGCAGTCCAGCCGCAGCTGCCAGCCCAGCGCCGCCGACCACACCACCAGTTCGCCGCGCGGGTGCGCGGCGAGCTGCGCCGCCTTGGGCGATCGCGCGTCGGTGTAGATCAGCAGCCGCCGCCGTGCCGCGTCGACCTCGCGCAGGATCACCGTGCGCGCGTGCGCCGCCTCGCCGTCGGTGGTGGCCAGCACCGCGGTGCGCCACGCGTGCCCGCGCTGCGCCGCCGCGCGCTCGAGTTCGTCCCAGCAGACCCGCTCGAGCCGGTGCAGCGACTCGATGCGCGGGGCCATCGCGACGGCCGGCGCGTCAGCGGCGCAGCGACGGCGGCTCGTCGCCGTCCTCGCGGCGCAGCGCCGGGAACAGGATCACGTCGCGGATGCTCGGGCTGTCGGTGAGCAGCATCACCAGCCGGTCGATGCCGATGCCGCAGCCGCCCGCCGGCGGCATGCCGTACTCGAGCGCGCGGATGAAGTCGGCGTCGTAGTACATCGCCTCCTCGTCGCCGGCGGCCTTGGCGTTGGCCTGCGCGGCGAAGCGCGCGGCCTGGTCCTCGGCGTCGTTGAGCTCCGAGAAACCGTTGGCCATCTCGCGGCCGGTGATGAACAGCTCGAAGCGCTCGGTCACCGTCGGGTCGTCGTCGGCGGCGCGTGCCAGCGGCGACACCTCGACCGGGTAGTCGACGATGAAGGTCGGCTGCCACAGCTGGTGCTCGACGGCGGCCTCGAACAGCCCGAACTGCAACTCGGCCAGCGTCCAGTGCGCCGGCGGTTCCTCGCCGAGCGACTTGAGCTTGGCGTGCAGCACCTGCGCGTCGGCGGCCTCGGCGGCCGTCAGGCCGGCGTGGCGCACCAGCGCGTCGCGCACCGTCAGGCGCGCGAACGGCGCGTCGAGGTCGACCGGCTTGCCGGCGTAGTCGACGACCGCGCTGCCGGTGGCCTGGCGCGCCGCGTGGCGCAGCAGGTGCTCGGTGAAGTCCATCAGATCGCGGTGCGTCCAGTACGCCGCGTAGAACTCCATCATCGTGAACTCGGGGTTGTGGCGCACGCTGATCCCCTCGTTGCGGAAGTTGCGGTTGATCTCGAACACGCGCTCGAACCCGCCGACGAGCAGCCGCTTCAGGTACAGCTCGGGCGCGATGCGCAGGAACATCTGCTGGTCGAGCGCGTTGTGGTGCGTGACGAACGGCCGCGCGTTCGCGCCGCCGGGGATCGGGTGCAGCATCGGCGTCTCGACCTCGAGGAAGCCGTGCTCGAGCATGAAGTTGCGGATCGACGCCACCGCCTTGCTGCGCGCCACGAAGCGTTCGCGCGCGCGCTCGTCGGTGATCAGGTCGACGTAGCGCTGGCGGTACTTCTGCTCCTGGTCGGTCATGCCGTGGAACTTGTCGGGCAGCGGACGCAGGCTCTTGACGAGCAGGCGCAGCGCGTCGACCTTGATGCTGAGCTCACCGGTGCGCGTGCGAAACAGCGTGCCCTCGGCGCCGAGGATGTCGCCCAGGTCCCAGTGCTTGAACGCCTCGTAGGCCAGCTCGCCGAGGCCGTCCCTGCCGACGAACAGCTGGATGCGCCCGCCGGTGGCGCCCATCGAGCCGTCCTGCAGCGTCGCGAAGCTGGCCTTGCCCATGATGCGCTTGAGCATCATGCGACCGGCCACGCGCACGCGCACCGCCTGCGGCTCGAGCTCGTCGTTGGGCACCTGCGCGTAGCGGCGCTGCAGGTCGGCCGCGTCGTGCGTGGGCTTGAAGTCGTTCGGGAACGCGGGGCCACGCGCGCGCAGCGCGGCCAGCTTCTCGCGCCGCTGCTCGATGAGCTTGTTCTCGTCGGCGGTCAGTTCGGGCAGGACGGGGCGTGCGGCGTCGTTCATGGCGGCTTCGAAGTGGGCCGGCGATTTTAGGCGTCGGTGACAATGCGCCGCCCGTCCAACCCCGCCCACGCCACCCGCCGCCCCATGTCGCTCGCCGGTCTTGCCCAGGGCGCGGGCGTGCACCTCGCGGCGCGCGTGGCGGCGATGACGCTGGCGCTGGCGCTGATGGTCGCGGTGGCGCGGTTGGGCCCCGCGGTGCAGGGCGCCTTCGCGCTGCTGCTCGCGGTCGAGTCGGTGCTGCTGACGCTGTGCTCGGGGTTCGGCCTGGCGCTGGCGCGGCGTGTCTCGCACCACGGCGACGACCCCGCGGCGCCGCTGCGCGCCTGGCTGGGCGTCGCGCTGGCCGCCGGCGGCGCCGCGGCGATCGCGCTGTGGACGCTGGGGCGCATCGCGCCGCGCGCGCCGTACGACATGCTGGTGTGGCTGGCGCCGGCCGCGCCGCTGCTGCTGCTGGCGCCCACCGCGAGCGGGCTGTGGCTCGGCCGCGCACAGATGGCCCGGCTGGCTGCACCGCAGGTCGCGCTGCCGCTGGTGGCGCTGGTCGCGCTCGCGCTGATCACCGTGTGGCGCGGCGACGCCGCCGGGCTGCGCGACGTGCTGCTGGCCTGGGTCGCGTCGCGCGTGCTCGTCGCGCTGGGCACCGCCGCGTGGGCGCTGCGCGACGCACCGCCGGTGCGCCCGGCGCCGCGTCTGCACCTGCGCGGCGACCTCGGCTTCGTCGTCGCGGTCGGCGCGGCCAACGTGGTCGGCGTGCTGAACTACCGCGTGCCGCTGTTCGTCGTCGAGCGCAGCGCCGGGATCGACGCGACCGGCGTCTACGCGGTCGCGGTGCAGGTGGCCGAGCTGCCGTGGCTGCTGTCGGCGGCGCTGAGCACGGCCGCATACCGGCGCATCGGCGAGCGCGATGCGGCGCGCGCCGCGCGCACCGCGCTGGCGGCCGCGCGCTGGGGCGTCGCCGCGGCGCTCGCGGCGGCGCCGCTGCTGGCGCTCGCGGCGTGGGCGCTGCTGCCGCCGCTGCTGGGCGCGGCCTACGCCGGCGCCTGGTGGCCGCTCGTGCTGCTGCTGCCCGGGGTCGTGCTGTACGCGGCGGCGTCGGCGCTGTCGGCGTACTTCACGAACCACCTCGGCCGGCCGCAGTGGCCGGCGTGGATCGCGGCGCTGTCGCTGGCGCTGAACACGCTGGCTTGCCTGTGGGCCGTGCCGCGACACGGCCTGGCCGGCGCGGCCCTGAGCACCAGCGCGAGCTACGCGCTGGCGATCGGGTTCGCGCTGGCGCTGTTCCTGCGCGCCACCGGCCTGCCGCTGCGCGCGCTGTGGCGCCGGCCGGATCCACAATCGGCGCCGTGACGACGCCCGTGATGCGCACCCTGCTCGGCTGGTGGCGGCGGCTGCTCGCGCCGCGCATGGTCTACGGCTGGCGCGACGCCGACGGCCGCTGGCTGGCGCACACGCGCGTGAGCACGCACACCGAGGTCGGCCACCCGCAGCGGCTGCGCATCGGCGACCACGTGTTCATCGGCCACTTCAACCTGATCGACGCATCCGGCGGGCTCGAGATCGGCGAGGGCTGCCAGATCACCAACCACGTGTCGGTGCTGACGCACTCGACGCACCACGCGCTGCGCATCGGCGGGCGCGCCTTCTACGGCCAAGCGCAGCCGCCGGGCTACCGGCAGGCGGCGACCACGATCGGTGCCTACTGCTTCGTCGGCCCGCACAGCGTGATCGGCCCCGGCGCGCGGCTGGGCCGCGGGGTGCTCGTCAAGGCCTACAGCCACGTCACCGGCGAGGTGCCCGACTTCGCGATCGTCGACGGTCACCCGGCGCGCGTCGTCGGCGACACGCGCCGCATCGACCGCGCGCTGCTCGAACGCCACCCCGAGATGCGCGCGCACTACGAGGCCTGGGCCGGGCCGCCGGCCGCGCCGTGAGGCCGCCACGGCTGCTCTTCGTGGGCGACGCCGACAGCGTGCACCTGCAGCGCTGGGTGCGCGAGATGCACGCGCGCGGCGCCGAGTGCCACGTGCTGACGCGCCGCCCGGCGCCGCTCGACGCGGCGACGCTGCACGTCGTGCGCCCCGGCGACGATGCGCCCGGCTGGCTGCTCGCGCTGCCGCAGGTGCGCCGCGTCGCGCGCGCCGTGGACCCCGACCTCGTGCACGGCCACTACGTGACCTCCAACGGCCTGTGGGGGGCGGCCTGCGGCGTGCGTCCCTGCGTGGTCACCGCGTGGGGCAGCGACCTGCTGGTGAGCCCGCGCGAGAGCCGCCTGAAGCACGCACTCACCGGCTGGATCCTGCGCCGCGCCGACCTGCTGACCGGCGACAGCGCCGACCTGATCGACACGATGCGCGGCTTCGGCGTGTCGGCGCCGTGCCACGAGGTGACGTGGGGCGCCGACACCGAACGCTTCGTGCCGCCGGCGCAGCCGCGCGACCGTCGCGTGTTCACGCTCGCGAGCCTGCGCCAGTGGCTGCCGAACTACCACGTCGACGTGATCCTGCAGGCGGTGGCGCGGCTGCGCCGGCGCGAGCCGGCGGCGCCGCTGCGGCTGCGGCTGCTCGGCGGCGGCGCGCTCGAGCCCCTGTTGCGCGACCAGGCCGCGGCGCTCGGGCTGCTCGAACCCGGCGCCGAGGTCGCCGAATTCGTCGGCCGCGTCGACGACCCGCAGCTCGTCGCGGCGCTGCAGGCCGCCGACGTGTCGATCAGCGTGCCGGCCAGCGACGCGACCTCGGTCGCGCTGCTCGAGTCGCTGGCCTGCGGCTGCGCGGTGGTCGTCTCCGACCTGCCGGCCAACCGCGCGTGGGTCGACGACGCCGGGGGGCTGCGCGTGCCGGCCGGCGACGCGGTCGCGCTCGCCGACGCGCTGCACGCGCTGTGGCTCGACCGCGACCGCACCGCGGCGATGGGCGCGCACAACCGCGGCATCGCGCTGGCGCGCGCATCGCGGCGCGTGCAGATGGACCGCATGTGGCGGCTGTACCTGCGGCTGCTGGGGCGCGACGATGGCTGAGCCGCGCGTCGTCAGCGTGATCGCGCCGTGCCGCAACGAGCGCGCGCACGTGCAGGCCTTCGTCGACGCCGCGCTCGCGCAGCGGCTGCCGCCGGGCTGGACGATGGAGCTGGTCGTCGCCGACGGCACCAGCGACGACGGCACGCGCGAGGCGCTCGACGCGGCCGCGGCGCACGAGCCGAGGCTCGCGGTGATCGACAACCCGCGGCGCATCGTCTCGACCGGGTTGAACCGTGCCATCGCCACGGCGCGCGGCGAGGTGATCGTGCGCATGGACGTGCACACGGCGTACGCGGCGGACTACGTCGCGCAGTGCCTGGCCGCGCTCGAGCGCACCGGCGCCGACAACGTTGGCGGGCCGTGGCGCGCCGAGGGCGAAGGGCCCTGGGGACGCGCGATCGCCGCGGCGTTCCAGTCGCGCTGGGTCACCGGTGGTGCGCGCTCGCGCTCGCTGACGCACGACGGACCCGTCGACACGGTCTACCTCGGCTGCTGGCCGCGCCGGACCTTCGAACGCTTCGGCCCCTTCGACGAGACGCTGGTGCGCAACCAGGACGACGAGCACAACCTGCGCATCGTGCGCGGCGGCGGACGCGTGTGGCAGAGCCCGGCGATCCGCAGCACCTACCGCCCGCGCGAGTCGCCGGGCGCACTGGCGCGCCAGTGGCTGCAGTACGGCTACTGGAAGCCGTTCGTGATGCGTCGCCACGGCCAGCCGGCGGCGTGGCGGCACCCGCTGCCGGGGCTGTTCGTCGCCGCCGTCGCCGCGGCGCTGGCGCTGGCGCTGCTCGGCGGCGGCGCCGCGCCGCTGCTCGCGTTGCTGGCGGCGTACGCGGCGCTCGTGCTCGCGATGTCGGTGGCGGTGGCGGCGCGCGCCGGCTGGCCGCTGCTGCCGCGGCTGCCGGCCGTGATCGCGGCGCAGCAGCTGTCGTACGGCGCGGGGTTCCTGCTCGGCACCTGGGACGCATGGCGCCACGGCCGCGGGCGCGAGCGCTTCGCGAGGCTGACGCGATGACCCCGCACGACGAACCCGCCGCGGTGCGCGAGCGCTACGCACGCCGCACCGCCGGCGACCCGCGCTACCACCCGCTGCAGCCCGACGTCTGGCAGGCACGGCTCGAACGCGAGCGCGTGCTGCTGCGCAGGCTCGCCGCGCTGGGCTGGCGCGACCTCGCGTCGCGGCGCGCCACCGACGTCGGCTGCGGCGACGGCGGCCAGCTGCTCGACCTGCTGCGCCTGGGCTTCGCGCCCGCCCACCTGACCGGCATCGAGCTGCTCGCCGCGCGTCACGCCGCGGCGCGCGAGCGCCTGCCGGAGCGCGTCGCGCTGTGGCTCGGCGACGCCTGCGACGCGCCGGTCGAACCCGGCAGCCAGGACCTGGTGCTGCAGTCGACCGTGTTCTCGTCGCTGCTCGACGACGCGTTCCAGCAGCGGCTGGCCGAAGCCATGTGGCGCTGGCTGCGCCCCGGCGGCGGCATCTGGTGGTACGACTTCACGCGCGACAACCCGCGCAACCCCGACGTGCGCGGCGTCTCGCCGGCGCGCGTTCGTGCGCTGTTCCCGCACGGCACAATCCGCGGCAGGCGCGTCACGCTGGCGCCGCCGCTGGCGCGCATCGCCTGCCGCCGGCATCCGGCGCTGTACCCGCTGCTCAACGCGCTGCCGCCGCTGCGCACGCACTGGCTGGCGTGGATCGGCAAGCCGGCCGCGCCCGGCCGCAACGAGGAGTTCATCGCATGAAGGTCACGGTCGTCGGGACGGGTTACGTGGGGCTGGTCACCGGCGCGTGCCTGGCCGAGATGGGCAACCACGTGCTGTGCGTCGACGTCGACGAGCGCAAGATCCGCGTGCTCGAGGCCGGCGGGCTGCCGATCCACGAACCCGGGCTGCTCGAGGTCGTGCAGCGCAACGTGGCCGCCGGCCGGCTCGAGTTCACCACCGACGTCGACCGCGGCGTGCACCACGGCACGCTGCAGTTCATCGCCGTGGGCACGCCGCCCGACGAGGACGGCTCGGCCGACCTGCGCTACGTCGTCGAGGCGGCGCGCCAGATCGGCCGGCACATGACCGACTACAAGGTCGTCGTCGACAAGAGCACGGTGCCGGTGGGCACCGCCGACCGCGTGCACGCGGCGATCGCCGGGGAACTGGCCGCGCGCGGCGTCAGGCTCAACTTCTCGGTGGTCAGCAACCCCGAGTTCCTCAAGGAAGGTGCGGCGGTCGACGACTTCATGCGGCCCGACCGCGTCATCGTCGGCGCCGACGACGAGCGCGCGGTGCTGCTGATGCGCTCGCTGTACGCGCCGTTCGTGCGCAGCCGCGACCGCCTGCTGGTGATGGACATCCGCAGCGCCGAGTTCACGAAGTACGCCGCCAACGCGATGCTGGCCACGCGCATCAGCTTCATGAACGAGCTGGCGCTGCTCGCCGAGAAGCTCGGCGCCGACATCGAGCGCGTGCGCCAGGGCATCGGCAGCGACCCGCGCATCGGCCACCAGTTCCTCTACGCCGGCGCCGGCTACGGCGGCTCGTGCTTCCCGAAGGACGTCAAGGCGCTGCTGAAGACGGCCGCCGACCACGGCCAGGCGCTGTGGGTGCTCGACGCGGTCGAACGCGCCAACGAGCGGCAGAAGCTGGTGCTGGTCGACAAGATCGTCGCGCGCTTCGGCGACAGGCTCGACGGGCGCACGTTCGCGCTGTGGGGGCTGGCGTTCAAGCCCGGCACCGACGACATGCGCGAGGCGCCCAGCCGCGTGCTGGTGGCCGCGCTGCTCGAGCGCGGCGCGCGCGTCGTCGCCTACGACCCGGTGGCGATCGACGAGGCGAAGCGCGTGTTCGGCGACGCCGCCGGCCTCGGCTATGCGGCCAGCGCGCCGGCGGCGCTCGAAGGCGCCGACGCGCTGATCATCATCACCGAGTGGAAGGAGTTCCGCAGCCCCGACTTCGACGCGATGCGTGATGCGCTGAAGCAACCGGTGGTGTTCGACGGGCGCAACCTGTTTGACCCGGCGCTGGTGGCCGGCTTCGGCATCGAGTACCACGCGATCGGCCGCGCGGCGCGCGGCGGCGTCGCCGACACGTGAGCGCGCGCGGCCGCTCCGAAGCGCTCGCGCCGCGACGCGACAGCGTGCAGGTGGCCCGATGACCGGCCTGCCGTTCCTGCCGTTCGCGCGGCCCGAGGTCGGCGACGACGAGATCGCCGCCGTCGTCGAGACGCTGCGTACGGGCTGGCTGACCACCGGGCCGCAGGCGCAGCGCTTCGAAGCCGAGTTCGCCGCGTTCCTCGGCGACGAGCGGCTGCACTGCGTCGCGGTCAACTCGGCCACCGCCGGGCTGCACCTGGCGCTGGAAGCCGTGGGCGTCGGCCCCGGCGACGAGGTGATCACCACCACGCACACCTTCACCGCCAGCGCCGAGGTCGCGCGGTACCTCGGCGCCGACGTGAAGCTGGTCGACATCGACCCTGCGACGCTGAACATCGCCCCCGCCGCGGTCGAGGCCGCGGTGGGCCCGCGCACCAAGGCCCTCGTGCCGGTGCACTTCGGCGGGCTGGCGGCCGACATGCCGGCGCTGCTGGGCATCGCGCGACGCCACGGGCTGAGGGTGGTCGAGGACGCGGCGCACGCGCTGCCCACCACCTGCGGCGGCGCGTCGGTCGGTACGCTGGCCAGCGACGCCGCCGTGTTCAGCTTCTACGCCAACAAGACCATCACCACCGGCGAAGGCGGCATGCTGGTCACGCGCGACGCGGCGCTGGCGCGACGTGCCCGGGTGATGCGGCTGCACGGCATCAGCCGCGACGCCTTCGACCGCTTCACCGCGACGGCGCCGAGTTGGTACTACGAGATCGTCGCGCCGGGCTTCAAGTACAACCTGACCGACGTCGCCGCGGCGATCGGCCGCGTGCAGCTGACCAAGGCGCACGCCTTCAGGCAGCGGCGCGCGCGCATCGCGGCGGCGTACGACGAAGGCTTCGCGGGCCTGCCGGTACTCACGCCGCCGCACGCGGCGCCGGGCGACACCCACGCCTGGCACCTGTACGTGCTGCGCCTGGCCGACGACGCGCCGATCGGCCGCGACGCGCTGATCGAGCGCCTGTTCGCCGCCGGCATCGGCTGCAGCGTGCACTACATCCCGCTGCACCGGCAGCCCTACTGGCGCGAGCGCTACGGCCTGACGGACGCGATGTTCCCCGCCAGCCAGCGCGCCTACGAGCGCTCGCTGAGCCTGCCGATCTACCCGGCGATGGGCGACGCCGACGTCGCGCGCGTGATCGACGCGGTGCGCGACGCGCTGACGTGAACCACCCCCGAGGAGGCGCCTTGGGCGCGCCCCCTCGAGGGGCCGCCAGCGCAGCGGCAAAGCCGGATCCGCGACGGCCGCTCGAGGCCTCGCGGTGGTTCGCACGCGGGTCGCGCGATGCTCCGTGTGGCGGCTGAAGCGGGCGAGATCGACGGCGCGATGGCCAAGCGCGTGTTCGACCTCGTCGTCGCGTCGGTGCTGCTGGCGCTGCTGGCACCGCTGCTGCTCGTGATCGCAGCCTGGGTGCGGGTCGACTCGCCGGGGCCGGCGCTGTTCCGCCAGCAGCGCGTCGGCCGCGGCGGGCGTGCGTTTCGCATCCACAAGTTCCGCACGATGGTCGTCGACGCGCCCCGGCGCGGTCCGGCGCTGACGGTCGGCGACGACCCGCGCATCACGCGCGCCGGGCGCTGGCTGCGCCGCCGCCGCCTCGACGAGCTGCCGCAGCTGATCGACGTCGTGCGCGGCGACATGAGCCTGGTCGGCCCGCGCCCCGAGGTGCCGCGTTACGTCGAGCGGGTCCCGCCGTCACTGCGCGACGAACTGCTCGCGTTGCGGCCCGGGCTCACCGACCCGGCGTCGCTCGCCGGACTCGACGAGGACGCGCAGCTGGCGCGCGCCGCCGACCCCGAACGCGAGTACGTCGACGTGTTGCTGCCGCGCAAGCTCGCGCTGTCGCTGGACTACGCGCGGCGCGCCACGCTGGCCAGCGACGTCGCGGTGCTGCTGCGCACGCTCGGCGCGCTGCTGGGCCGGGGGCGGCGATGACGGCGGGCGGTTCGCCTGCGACGGTGTGGCACCGCGTCGACCGCGCGCTGGCGCGGCTGCGGCCCCACCGCTGGCCGCTGGCGCTGGCCGTCGACGGCGCGATCGTCGTCGTCGCCTGGCAGCTCACCCACCTGTTCCGGCTGGGGTTCGAGCGCTGGTGGAGCGCGCGCGCCGGCTACGACGCGTGGGTGCTGCTCGGCGTCGCCGCCGCGTACCTGGCGGCGTTCGCGCTGGCCGGCGTGCCACGCGGGCTGTGGCGCTTCACCGGGTTCGGCGACCTGCGCCGCATCGCGCTGGCCTGCCTGGGCGCCGGCGCGGCCGCGGCGCTGGTCGTGCGCGCGCTCGGGCTGTTCGAGATCCCGCGCGCGGTGCTGGCGCTGCACCCGTTCGTCGTGCTCGTCGGCGTGGCGCTGGTGCGGCTGGCCTACCGCATGCTCTACGAACACGCGCGCGCGCAGATCGCCGGCGACGGCGAGGTGCGGCGCGCGCTGGTGCTGGGCGCCGGCGACGCGGCGCGGCTGCTGCTGGCCGGCATCCACCGCCAGGGCTGGACGGTGCTCGGCCTGCTCGACGACGACGCGGCCAAGCAGGGCGCGCGCGTGGCCGGCGTCCCGGTGCTGGGCTCGCTGGCCGACCTCGCACGCCCGCAGCTGCGTGCCGGCGCGACGCACCTGATCTTCGCGATGCCGAGCTTGCGCGGCGCGCGCCGGCGCGAGATCTTCGCGCTGGCCGCGGCAACCGGCCTGCCGATGCTGACCGTGCCGTCGGCCGCCGAGCTGCGCGACGGCGGCGAGCGCATCGAGCGGCTGCGCGAACTGCGCACCGAGGACCTGCTCGGCCGCGAACCGGTGCAGCTCGACGAGGCCGGGATCGCCGAGACGCTGGCCGGCAAGACGGTGCTCGTCACCGGCGCCGGCGGCAGCATCGGCGCCGAGCTGTGCCGGCAGATCGCGCGATTCGCGCCGGCGCGGCTGGTGCTGGTCGAGCTCGGCGAGTACGCGCTGTACGCCGTCGAGCAGGAGCTTTCGGCGCGCTGGCCGCGGCTGCCGCTGGTGCCGCAGATCGCCGACGTGAAGGACGCGGCGCAGCTGCACGCGGTGTTCGCGCGCTGGCGACCGCACGCGGTGTTCCACGCCGCCGCCTACAAGCACGTGCCGCTGATGGAGGAGGCGCACAACGCGGCGGCGTGCGTGCGCAACAACGTGCTCGGCACCTGGCAGGCTGCGCGCGCCGCCGCCGCGGCGGGGGCCGAGCGCTTCGTGCTGATCAGCACCGACAAGGCGGTGAACCCGACCAGCGTGATGGGCGCGAGCAAGCGCGCCGCCGAGATGGTCGTCTCGGCGCTGGCCACCGAGCACCCGGCAACGCGTTTCATCGCGGTGCGCTTCGGCAACGTGCTCGGCTCGAGCGGCAGCGTGGTGCCGAAGTTCCGCGAGCAGATCGAGCGCGGCGGCCCGGTGACCGTGACGCACCCCGAGATGATCCGCTACTTCATGACGATCCCGGAGGCGGTGCAGCTGGTGCTGCAGGCCGCGGCGATCGGCGAGACCGGCCAGGTGCTGGTGCTCGACATGGGCGAGCCGGTGAAGATCGTCGAACTGGCGCGGCAGATGATCCGCCTGGCCGGGCGGCGCGACGACGAGATCGCGATCGAGTTCACCGGGCTGCGCCCGGGCGAGAAGCTGTACGAGGAGCTGCTCGCCGACGCCGACCGCACGCTGCCGACCACCGCGCCGCGCGTGCTGCGCGTGCAGCTGGCGCCCACGCCGTTCGACCTGCCGCGGCTGATCGCGGCGATCGACGCGGCGCCGCCCGACGACGCCGACGCGATGCGCCGGCTGCTGGGCGCGTCGGTGCCCGAATACCGCCCCGCGACTGCCGCGGGGGGCTGAGCGCCGGCCTTCGGGCGACGATCATGGTCCGGCAAGCGTCCGCGCGGCGCCCGCCATCGACCGCGCAGCCGCGCCCGGACCGCCGGCGCGAGTGATCGTGCGCGTCTTCGGCCGCTGCCCGGGTCGCGCGAGCCGCGGACGGCCCGATCACGGGTGAAGGTGCACACCTGACGGCGGCGCAATCCCGCGTCGACATCGGTGTTGCTTGAAACATGCATGTTATACGCATGTATTATCGATGCACCTTCTTCGCGAGCCTGCCAACCGATGTCCACCGACGCGCTGCAGCAAACGCTCGAGCGGCCCTACCGCCACGGCTTCGTCACCGACGTCGAGTCGGATTCGCTGCCGCCCGGGCTCGACGAGGGCACGGTGCGCGAGATCTCGCGCCGCAAGGGCGAGCCCGAGTTCCTGCTGCGCTGGCGCCTGGCGGCGTTCGAGCGCTGGCGGCAGATGACGCCGCCCGAGTGGGCGCGGTTGCGCATCGAGCCGATCGACTTCCAGGCGCTGTCGTACTACTCGGCGCCGAAGTCGATGGCCAACGCGCCGAAGAGCCTCGACGAGGTCGACCCCAAGCTGCTCGAGACCTACGAGAAGCTCGGCGTGCCGCTGCACGAACGCGCCGCGCTGGCCGGCGTCGCGGTCGACGCGGTGTTCGACTCGGTATCGGTGGGCACGAGCTTTCGCGAGCAGCTCGCCGCGGTCGGGGTGATCTTCTGCTCGATCTCGGACGCCGTGCGCGAGCACCCCGAGCTGGTCGAACGCTACCTCGGCAGCGTCGTGCCGCCGGGCGACAACTTCTACGCGGCGCTGAACTCGGCGGTGTTCTCCGACGGCTCGTTCGTCTACGTGCCCGCCGGCGTGCGCTGCCCGATGGAGCTGTCGTCGTACTTCCGCATCAACGCGCGCAACACCGGGCAGTTCGAGCGCACGCTGATCATCGCCGAGGCCGGCGCCGAGGTCAGCTACCTCGAGGGCTGCACCGCGCCGCAGCGCGACGAGCACCAACTGCACGCCGCGGTGGTCGAGCTGGTCGCGCACGACGAGGCCTTCATCAAGTACTCGACGGTGCAGAACTGGTACCCCGGCGACGCCGAAGGGCGCGGCGGCATCTACAACTTCGTCACCAAGCGCGCGCTCGCCGCCGGACGGCGCTCGCGCGTGGCCTGGACGCAGATCGAGACCGGCTCGGCGATCACCTGGAAGTACCCCAGCGTGGTGCTGCGCGGCGACGGCTCGAGCGGCGAGTTCCACTCGATCGCGGTGAGCAACCACCGCCAGCAGGCCGACACCGGCACGAAGATGATCCACCTCGGCCGCGACACCACGAGCCGCATCGTCTCCAAGGGCATCAGCGCGGGCCGGGCGCACAACAGCTACCGCGGGCTGGTGCGCGTCGCGCCGACCGCCGCCGGCGCGCGTAACCACACGCAGTGCGACTCGCTGCTGATCGGCCCGCACTGCGGCGCGCACACCTTTCCGACCGTCGACGCCGCGCGCGCCGACGCCGTCGTCGAGCACGAGGCGACGACGACGCGCATCTCGGAGGAACGGCTTTTCTACGCCCGCCAGCGCGGCCTCGACGAGGCCGAGGCGACGGCGCTGATCGTCGGCGGCTTCTGCCAGGCGGTGCTCGACGAGCTGCCGATGGAGTTCGCGCTCGAGGCACGCGCCCTGCTGGCGGTGTCGCTCGAGGGCGCGGTCGGATGAACGGCGCCGCAGGCGCAGCACCAGGAGAAGCGATGAACCGCCCTGCCACCCCCCGCGAGCCGCTGCTGTCGGTGCGCGAGCTGCGCGTCGACGTCGGCACGACACGCGTGCTGCGCTCGGTCGGCTTCGACGTCGACGCCGGCGAGCTCGTCGTGCTGATGGGCGCCAACGGCAGCGGCAAGAGCACGCTGGCGCTGGCGCTGGCCGGACACCCGCGCTACCAGGTGGCCGGCCAGGCGCGGCTGGCCGGGCAGGACCTGCTGGCGATGCCGGTCGAGGCGCGCGCACGCGCCGGCCTGTTCCTGTCGCTGCAGGCGCCGCCGGACATCCCGGGCGTGCGCAACAACCTGTTCATCCGCACCGCACTGAACGCGCAGCGCGCCGCGCGCGGCGACAGCGAGATCGACGCCTACGACTTCCTCGGCCAAGCCAAGGCCGGCGCCGCGCGGCTGGGGCTGCCCGAGGCGATGCTCGCCCGCCCGGTCAACGAAGGCTTCTCCGGCGGCGAGCGCAAGCGCAACGAGCTGCTGCAGCTCGCGCTGCTCAAGCCGCGCGTCGCGCTGCTCGACGAGATCGACTCGGGCCTCGACGTCGACGGGGTGCGCGCGCTGGTCGACCTGGTCGGCTCGATGCGTCGCGAGGGCACCGCGTTCGTCGTCGTCTCGCACTACCTGCAGCTCATCGAGTCGCTGGCCCCCGACCGCGTGCTGCGGCTGCACGAGGGCTGCATCGCCGAGACCGGCGGCGTCGAGCTGGCCCGCGCGATCGCCGCGCAGGGCTACGCGGCCTCGCGCTCGCGCGAGGCCGAGCCGGTGGAGGCGCGATGAACACCGCACGCGCCGACGCGCTCGCCGCACGGTCGCACCTGCTCGACGAAGGCGGCTGGCAGTTCCGTCGCGGCGACGCGTTCCGCGTCATGCCGCCACCGCCGGTTGCGGTGTGGCTCGGCGACGACGGCGCCGCCTGCGACGCGCCGCCGCTGGCCGGCGCGGGCTGGACGCTGCACCCGGTGGGCGCACCGGGGCTCGTCGACGCGCGCTGGCTCGACGCCGCCGACCCGGCGCAGCGCGCCGAACTGCTCGCCGGGCTGCCGACGCCGGGCGACGACGCCGCGGCACCGTTCGCCTGGGCGCACCGCGCGCTGTGCCGCCGGGGGCTGCGGCTGCGCATCGCCGCGCCGGCCGACGACGGCGCGCCGCCGCTGCTGCTGCAGCTGCGCCACCTGCCGTGCGACGCGGTCGAGGCGCCGCTGCTGGTCGTCGAGCTCGAGCCCGGGGCGCGCTGCGTGGTGATCGAAACGCACGTCCGCGACGAAGTCGCGGCGCGCCCGCCTGGGACGCACGTCCGCGACGACTTCGCGGCGTGCCCGCCCGAGACGCACGTCCGCGACGGCGCCCCGGCGTGCCGCCGCGACGTGGTGCAGAACCTCCAGCTGCACCTGCAACTGGGCACCGGCGCGCGACTGCAACACTGGCGCCTGGTGCAGCCCGGCGCCGGCGACCGCGTCGCGCACCACGTGCACGCCCGGCTGGGCGGCGGCGCGTTCTACGGCCAAGCACTGCTCGCCACCGGTGCCGCGTACCACCTGCAGCGCACGATCGTGGCGCTCGACGGCACCGGCGCCGATGCCCGCGCCGGCAGCGTGCTGCTCGCCGACGGCGACCGCGGCAGCCAGGTCGACCGCCAGGTGCGCGTCGTGCACGCGGCGGCGCGCAGCGCGAGCGAGGTCGACGTGCTCGCGCTGGCGCGCCACCGGGCGCTGGCCGCCGGCGACCTGCACGCCCACGTGCGCCCGGGCGCCGAGGGCGCCGACGTGCGCCAGCACCTGGCCGGCATCCCGACCGCCGGGGCGCCGCGGCTGGTGCTGCGCCCGCAGCTCGAGATCGAGCACGACGCGGTGCAGGCCGCGCACGGCGCCACCTGGGGCCGGCTGCCGGAAGACGCGCTGTTCCTCGCGCGCCAGCGCGGCCTCGACGAGGCGAACGCGCTGGCGCTGATCCTGCAGGGCATGGCCACCGCGGTGCTGGCGCGCGGCCTCGGCGAAGACGCGCTGCCCGATGCCGTCGGCGCCACGCCGGCGCTCGCCGCCGCGCTGGCCGGCCACCTGCAGCGCGCAACGGGAGACGGCCGTGGGTGACCGGCTGCCCAGCGGCGACGCGATGACCAGCGCGTTCCCGGTGCTCGCGCAGCAGGTCGGCGGCCGGCCGCTGGCCTACCTCGACAACGCGGCGACCACGCAGATGCCGTTGCAGGTGCTCGACGCGATGCGCCGCTTCGACACCCACGACCGCGCGAACATCCACCGCGGCGTGCACACGCTCAGCCAGCGCGCCACCGACGCGCACGAGGCGGCGCGCGCGCGACTGAAGGCCTTCGTCGGCGCCGACGAACGGCACGAGCTGGTCTTCACCTCGGGCACGACCGAGTCGCTGAACCTCGTCGCGCAGGGGCTGTCGCTGCCGGGCATGCCCTCGGGCGGCGGCGAGGGGGCGCTGCAGCCGGCGTGGCTGCGCCCGGGCGACGAGATCGTCGTCAGCGCGCTCGAACACCACGCCAACCTCGTGCCGTGGCAACTCGCCACGCGGCGCAGCGGCGCGCGGCTGCGCGTCGTGCAGCCCGATGCCGAGGGCCGGCTCGCCCCCGAGGCGCTGGCGCCGCTGCTGACGCCGCGCACGCGCGTGTTCGCGCTCACCGCCTGCGCCAACGGCAGCGGCGAGCGCCCGCCGTACGAGGCGATGCTGGCGATGGCGCGCGACGCCGGCGCGCTGACGGTGCTCGACGCCGCGCAGGCGATGGCGCACGAGGTGCCGGCGCTGGCCTCGCTGGCCTGCGACCTGATGGCCTTCTCGGGGCACAAGATGTACGGCCCGATGGGCATCGGCGCGCTCGTCGGCCGCCGCGACGCGCTGGACCGGCTGGTGCCGCTGCGCCTGGGCGGCGACATGGTCGAGTGGGTGTCGCAGACCGACGCCGGCTTCGCCGAGCTGCCGCAGCGGCTCGAAGGCGGCACGCCGAACGTCTGCGGTGCCATCGGGCTGGCGGCGGCGGCGCAGTTCATCGACGGCGTCGGGCGCGACGCGATCGCCGCGCACGTCGAGGCGCTGCGCGAGCACGCCGCGGCGGCGCTGTCGGCGCTGCCGGGTGTGCGGGTGCTGGCGCGCCACGCGCACGGCAGCGCGATCGTCTCGTTCGTCGTCGACGACGTGCACCCGCACGACATCGGCACGGTGCTCGACGGCCGCGGTATCGCGGTGCGCACCGGCTGGCACTGCGCGCAGCCGCTGCTCGAGCGCGTCGCCCACGGGCCGACGACGCGCGCGTCGTTCGCGCTGTACAACACCCACGACGAGGTCGAGCGCCTCGTCGAAGGCGTGGCGGCGGCGGTGGAGATGCTGCGATGAGCGCCGACCTCGACCTGTACCAGCAGCTGGTGCTCGAGCACAAGCGTTCGCCGCGCTGCTTCGGCACGCTGCCGGCGCCCACCCACGAGGCGCGCGGGCGCAACCCGCAGTGCGGCGACGACGTGCGCGTGCAGCTGCAGGTCGAAGGCGACACGCTGCGCGACATCCGCTTCGATGGCCGCGGCTGCGCGATCTGCATCGCCTCGGCGTCGATGATGAGCGAGGCGGTGCGCGGCCATGCGGTGGCCGACGCGCGCGCGCTGCAGCAGCGCTTCCGGGCGGTGCTGACCGGGCAGGCCGAACCCGACGAGGCGAACCTGGGCAAGCTCGTCAGCCTGGCCGCGGTGCGGCGCTACCCGGGGCGCATCAAGTGCGCGCTGCTCGGCTGGCACGCGCTGATGCACGCGCTGGCCGGTGCCGCCGACGAGGACCCGGACATCGTCGTCGACCACGGGCGCGGCGGCACGCCCGACGGAGCGCCGCGATGAGGCTGCAGCAGGAGAAGACCACCACGACGCGCGCGGTGCAGGCGCGGCGCGTGCCCAGCGGCGAGCCGGTCGAGGTGCCGGCCGGCACCGCGGTGACGATCACGCAGGCGCTGGGGTCGAGCTTCAGCGTCGTCGCCGGCGGGCAGCTGGTGCGCATCGACGGCCGCGACGCCGACGCGATCGGCCGCGAGGTGCCGCCGCCGCCCCCGACGCTGGACGCCGACGCGACACCCGAGCAGGTGCGCGAACTGGTGTGGGCCACGCTGAAGACCTGCTACGACCCCGAGATCCCGATCGACATCGTCGAGCTCGGGCTGATCTACGCCTGCGACATCGAGCCGCAGGACGACGGCCGCTTCAACGTCGCGATCGATCTGACGCTGACCGCGCCCGGCTGCGGCATGGGCGAGGTGCTGGCCGACGAGGTGGCGAACAAGGTGCTGGCACTGCCGCCCGTCGCACAGGTCGACGTGCGGCTGGTGTTCGACCCGCCGTGGGACCGCTACCGCCTGTCCGAGGCGGCGCGGCTCGCGCTGGGCATGTGAGCAGCGCACAGGACGACGATGCGGCTGGCCGAATACACCGACTACGCACTGCGCGTGCTGATGTACTGCGCCCGCCACGACGACCGCCTGGTCACCGTGGCCGAGCTCGCCGAGCGCCAGGCGCTGGCGAAGAATCACGTGATGAAGATCGTCGCCGACCTCGCGCACGCCGGGCTGCTCGAGACGGTGCGCGGCCGCGCCGGCGGCGTGCGGCTGCGGCGCCCGGCGCGCGAGATCCGCGTCGGCGACGTCGTGCGCCTCGGCGAGAGCGACATGCGGCTGGCCGAGTGCTTCGACGAACACGCCAACCGCTGCACGCTGACGCCCGACTGCCGGCTGCGCGGCGTCTTCGCCCGTGCGCTGCACGCGTTCTTCGGCGTGCTCGACGGCACGACGCTGGCCGACATCGCCGGCGCCGCACCGCGCCCGGCCCCTGCCGCGGCGACGCCGTCCGCCGCATGACCCCGTCGAGTCCGCTGCCCCCGTCATGACCCCCGCCGCCGAACACCTGCCCGCCTTCTACGCCGCCGCGCCGCGCATCCGCGTGCACGACCCGCTGGCCGCGTTCCTCGGCGCCGCCGCCGGCGGCGTGCTCGACTACGGCTACGACGACGCGGTGCGCCTGGCCGGGCACTCGTGCCCGACGGTGGCCGGCGCCTGGCTGGCGGCGCGCGCCGCGCTGGCCGCGCTGTACCCGCACGCCCTGCCCGAACGCGGCGGCGTCGACGTCGCGCTGCGCGACGAGGCCGACGCCGGCGTCACCGGCGTCGTCGCGCGCGTCGTGTCGCTGGTCACCGGCGCCGCCGGCGACGACGGCTTCAAGGGCATCGCCGGTCGTTTCGTGCGCCGCGCGACGCTGCGCTTCGGCGCGCCGGTCGACGGCGAGATGCGCTTCACGCGGTGCGACGACACGCGCACCGTCGACGTGTCGGCACGGCTCGACCGCGTGCCCGGCGACCCGCGGCTGCGTGCGGCGATGGCCGGCGCGCTGGCCGGCGACGCCGAGGCGCTCGCGGCGCTCGGCGCGCTGTGGCAGGATCGCGTGCGCCGCCTGCTGCTCGAACACGCCGACGACCCCGAAGTGATCGTCGTGCACCCGGTACGCTGAGCCGCGACGCGGCACGCCCGACGCGAGGTCCCCGCCCGATGTCGCCCAGCCGCACGCCACCGCACCCCGCCCCGCGCCGCCGGCCGGTGCACCTGGATTTGCGCCGCATCGCGCAACCGGTCGGCGCCTGGACCTCGATCCTGCACCGGGCGAGCGGCGTCCTGCTGCTGGCCGGCGTCCCGGCGCTGGCGTGGGCGCTCGAGCGCTCGCTGGCGTCGCCGGCGGGCTTCGCGCGGGTCGCCGCGGCGCTCGAGTCCGCGCCGGTGCGGCTGCTGGTGCTCGCGTGGACCTGGGCGCTGGCGCACCACTTGCTGGCGGGCGTGCGCCACCTGCTGAGCGACGTCGACGTCGGCGCCGGCCTGCGCAGCGCGCGGCGCAGCGCGTGGGCGGTGAACCTGGCGGCGCTGGCGGTCACGCTGCTCGCCGCGGGAGCGCTGTGGTGAGGCGCGCCGTCAGCGGGCTGCGCGCCTGGCTGCTGCAGCGGCTGAGCGCGCTGGTGCTGCTCGCCTACCTCGTCGCCGCGCTCGCCGTGCTCGCCGCCGAGGCGCCGGGCGGCCACGCGCAGTGGCGCGCGCTGATGCAGTCGCCGCCGGTCGCGCTGGCGACGCTGGTGGCCTTCGCCGCGCTGCTGCTGCACGCCTGGGTCGGCGCGCGCGACGTGCTGCTCGACTACGTGCACCCGCTGGCGCTGCGGCTGGCGCTGCTCGTCGCGTTGGCGGCGATGCTGCTGGCCAGCGGCGCGTGGGTCGTGCGCGCGCTGCTGTGGCTGCCGGGCGCAGCGGTGGCATGAAGGTCTCGATCTACCGCTACGACCCCGACGACGGGCGCGGCCCGCGCATGCAGGACTTCGACGTCGCGCCGCGGCCCGGCGAGCACATGCTGCTCGACCTGCTGCAGCGACTCAAGTCGCTCGACCCGAGCCTGAGCTTTCGCCGCTCGTGCCGCGAGGGCGTGTGCGGCTCCGACGCGATGAACGTCAACGGCCGCAACGCGCTGGCGTGCATCACGCGGCTGCGCGAACTGGGCGAGCGCATCGTGCTGCGGCCGCTGCCCGGCGTGCCGGTGATCCGCGACCTGGTCGTCGACCTGAGCGGCTTCTTCGCGCAGTACCACTCGGTGCGCCCGTACCTGGTCAACGACGAACCGCCGCCCGAGCGCGAGCGGCTGCAGACGCCCGAGGAGCGCGCGCGGCTCGACGGCGCCTACGAGTGCATCCTGTGCGCGTGCTGCAGCACGCAGTGCCCGTCGTGGTGGTGGAACCCCGACAAGTTCGTCGGCCCGGCCGGGCTGCTGCAGGCCAGCCGCTTCATCGAGGACAGCCGCGACCGCGCCACCGAGGCGCGGCTGGACGACCTCGACGACGCCTACCGGCTGTACCGCTGCCGCACGATCATGAACTGCACCGAGGTCTGCCCGAAGGGGCTGTCGCCGTCGCGGCGCATCGAGAAGATCCGCCTGCGCATGCTCGGCCGGGCAGTGTGATCGCAGCGCGCCGGCGCGGTCAGGCCAGCGCGCGCCCGATCAGGATCTTCTGCACGTCGGAAGTGCCCTCGTAGATCTGGCACACGCGCACGTCGCGGTAGATGCGCTCGACCGGGAAGTCGCTGACGTAGCCGTAGCCGCCGTGGACCTGGATCGCCGCGCTGCACACGCGCTCGGCCATCTCGCTGGCGTACAGCTTGGCCATCGCAGCCTCCTTCAGGCACGGCCGGCCGGCGTCCTTCAGGCTCGCGGCGTGGTGAATCAGCTGGCGCGCCGCCTCGATCTGCGTGGCCATCTCGGCCAGCCGGAACTGCACCGCCTGGTGGTCGAAGATCGGCTGGCCGAAGGCGACACGCTGCTTGGCGTACGCGAGCGCCGCGTCGAACGCCGCGCGCGCCATGCCCAGGCTCTGCGCGGCGATGCCGATGCGCCCGCCCTCGAGCCCCGACAGCGCGATCTTCAGCCCGAGCCCCTCGTCGGCGAGCAGGTTCGCGGCCGGCACGCGGCAGTCCTCGAACAGCACCTGCGCGGTGTCGCTGCTGTGCTGGCCCATCTTCTCCTCGAGTCGCGCGACGCGGTAGCCAGGGGTGTCGGTGGGCACGACGAAGGCGCTGATGCCCTTCTTGCCCGCCGCGCGGTCGGTCACCGCCATCACGATCGCGACGTCGCCGTGCTTGCCGCTCGTGATGAACTGCTTGACGCCGTTGAGCACGTAGTCGCCGCCGTCGCGCACCGCAGTCGTGCGCAGCCCCGACGCCTCGGAGCCGACATGCGGCTCGGTCAGGCAGAAGGCGCCGAGCATCTCGCCGCGCGCCAGCGGCCTGAGCCAGCGCTGCTTCTGCGCCTCGTCGGCCCAGGCCAGCAGGATCGAGCACACCGGGCAGTTGTTGACGCTGACCACCGTCGACGTGCCGCCGTCGCCGGCGGCGATCTCCTCGAGGATCAGCGCCAGCGCCAGGTGGTCGAGCCCGGCACCGTCGTATTCCGCGGGCACCGCGACGCCGTAGCAGCCCAGCGCCGCCAGCCCCCGCAGCTGCTCGGCCGGGAAGTGGTGTTCCTTGTCCCAGCGCGCGGCGTGCGGCGCGATCTCGGCCTGCACGAACGCGCGCACGGCGTCCTGCACGGCCAGGTGGTCTTCGGACAGCAGCATCGTCGCGTGCTCCTGCGGCTCACCAGTCGATTGGCGTGCCGTCGTGGTTCAGGAAGCGGCCGTGGTCGGCCGCGGTGAGCGCCGCGATCGTGCGGCGCAGGCTGGCGACGCTGTCGCCGACCTCGAGCTCGGCCCCGGCGCCGCCCATGTCGGTGCGCACCCACCCGGGGTGGAACGCGACGCACACCGCGCGCCCGGCCAGCGTCAGCGCGACGTCCCTGAACACCGAGTTCAGCGCCGCTTTCGACGCGCGGTACAGCCAGCCCGCGGTGCCGGTGCGCGCGCCGATCGAGCCCATGCGCGACGAGATCACCGCCAGCCTCGCGCCCGCCGCCAGCGTGTCGGCGACCTGCGGCAGCACGCGCATCGCGCCGAGCACGTTGGTGTGCATCACCGCGTCGAAGTCGGCCTCGCTCGGCGACTGCAGGCCGCTGGTGCGCGGGCCGTAGACGCCGGCGGCCAGCACGGCAACGTCGAAGCGCGCGCCGTCGATCTGCCACGCCAGCCCCGTGGCGCTGGCGGTGTCGGCCACGTCCAGGCGCACCGCGGTGGCGCCGAGCGCGCGCAGGCGCGCCAGCGCGTCGTCGCTGCGCGCGCTGCCGGTGACCGAGACGCCGTCGCCGCGGTACTGGCGCACCAACTCGAAGCCGATGCCGCGCGACGCGCCGATCACCAGCACCTGCATCGCGGGTCAGGCGCGGTCGCGCCGGTGCGACGTCACAGCAGCTCGACCGCCATCGCGGTGGCCTCGCCGCCGCCGATGCACAGCGCCGCGACGCCGCGCTTGCGCCCCTGCTTGCGCAGCGCGCCGAGCAGCGTGACGACGATGCGTGCGCCGCTGGCGCCGATCGGGTGGCCCAGCGCGCAGGCACCGCCGTGCACGTTGACGATCTCGTGCGGCAGCTTGAACTCGGTCATCGCCGCCATCGTCACCGCGGCGAAGGCCTCGTTGACCTCCCACAGGTCGACCGACTTCGCGTCCCAGCCGGCCTTCTTCAGCGCCTTGTCGATCGCGCCGACCGGCGCGGTCGTGAACCATTCGGGCGCCTGCGCGTGCACCGCGTGCGCGGCGATGCGCGCCACCGGCGCCAGCCCGTGCTGCGTGGCCGTCGACTCGCGCATCAGCACCAGCGCCGCGGCGCCGTCGGAGATGCTCGACGCGTTGGCGGCGGTGATCGTGCCGTCCTTCTTGAACGCCGGCTTCAGGCCCGGGATCTTGTCGAGCTTGGCCTTGAACGGCTGCTCGTCGCGCCCGACCAGCGTCTCGCCCCCCTTGCCGGGCAGCGCCACCGGCGCGATCTCCCAGTCGAAGCTGCCGTCCTCGTTGGCCTGCTTGCTGCGCGTGGTCGAGGCGATCGCGAAGGCGTCCTGCGCCTCGCGCGTGAAACCGTACTTCGCGACGCAGGTCTCGGCGAACACGCCCATCGCCTTGCCGCGCTCGTAGGCGTCCTCGAGGCCGTCGAGGGCCATGTGGTCGAACAGCTGCGCGGCGCCGTACTTCACGCCCTTGCGCGCGAACACCAGGTGCGGCGCGTTGGTCATGCTCTCCATGCCGCCGGCGACCATCACGTTCGCGCTGCCGGCGGCGAGCATGTCGTGCGCGAACATCATCGCGCGCATGCCCGAGCCGCACATCTTGCTCAGCGTCACCGCCCCGGTGGCGTCGGGCAGGCCGGCCCTGCGCATCGCCTGGCGCGCCGGCGCCTGGCCCTGGCCGGCCATCAGGCAGCAGCCCAGCAGGACCTCGTCGACGGCGTCGACGGGCACGCCGGCGCGCTCGACGGCGGCGCGGATCGCCACGGCGCCGAGCTCCCAGGCCTGCAGCGACGCGAAGTCGCCGAGCAGGCCCCCGATCGGCGTGCGGGCGGCGGAAACGATGACCACG
Organism: Azohydromonas sp.; assembly: GCF_035325925.1. Taxonomy (NCBI): domain Bacteria; kingdom Pseudomonadati; phylum Pseudomonadota; class Betaproteobacteria; order Burkholderiales; family Sphaerotilaceae; genus Azohydromonas; species Azohydromonas sp. The sequence goes on from NZ_DAOKZA010000047.1 coordinate 27,805, forward strand.
GGATCGCTCATGGCAGGACTCCTTGCAGGGGTTGGCGGGACGCGGCCCGGTCGGTCAGGCCGGCTCGAGCCCGGCGGCGCGGCGCAGGTTCTTGAACCGCCTCGCCGGATCGTAGGGGAAGACGTCGTGCACGTGGCCGCGCTCGATGCGCGCCTTGTGGGCTTGCCAGAACCCGGCGTCGAGCAGATCGGCGTGGTGCTTCATGAACACGTCGCGCACCGCGGGGTTGCCGAGCAGGAACGGGCCGAAGGTCTCGGGGAACACGTCCTTCGGGCCGACCGCGTACCAGACCTCGCCCGACAGCTCCTCCTCCTCGGTGCGCGGCTCGGGCACGCGGCGGAAGTTGCAGTCGGTGATGTACTCGATCTCGTCGTAGTCGTAGAACACCACCTTGCCGTGGCGCGTGACACCGAAGTTCTTCCACAGCATGTCGCCGGGGAAGATGTTGGCGGCCACCAGGTCCT
>NZ_DAOKZA010000048.1:0-28079 GCF_035325925.1 Azohydromonas sp.
GCCGCCAGGCCGACGCCGAAGCCGTAGGTCAGCGTGATCATGCGCGGCACGTTGACGCCGAAGGCCTGCACCAGCTGCGGGTTCTCGGTGGCCGCGCGCAGGTAGGCGCCGAGCTTGGTGCGCTCGATCACGTACCACGTGCTCAGGCACACGATCAGCGACGCGACGATGATCCAGCCGCGGTAGTTCGGCAGGAACATGAAGCCCAGGTTCTGCCCGCCCTGCAGCTGGGCCGGGATCTGGTACGGCTGGCCCGACGAGCCGTATTCGTTGCGGAACAGCCCCTGGATGATCAGCGCCAGCCCGAAGGTCAGCAGCAGGCCGTACAGGTGGTCGAGCTTGTACAGGCGCGACAGCATCGTGCGTTCGATGATCACGCCGGTGGCGCCGACGACGATCGGTGAGATCAGCAGCGCCCACCAGTAGCCGACGCCCAGCTTGTTGAGCAGCAGCCAGGCGACGAACGCGCCCATCATGTACTGCGCGCCGTGGGCGAAGTTGATGATGTTCAGCAGGCCGAAGATCACCGCCAGCCCGAGCGACAGCAGGGCGTAGAACGAGCCGTTGATCAGCCCGATCAGCAACTGGCCGAACAGGGCCTGGGTCGGGACGCCGAAGATCTCGGTCATGTCTTGGGGTGGAACAGGGGGGGCGGCGCCGCGCGTGCGGCGCCGCCCAATTCAGCGGGGTCGGGTCGCGGCCCGCGTCACTTGACCAGCGGGCACTCGCCGTCCTTCAGGGGCCGGAACGCCTGGTCCGCGGGGATCGTCGCGCGCAACTTGTAGTAGTCGTACGGGCCCTTCGACTCCGACGGCTTCTTCACCTCGAACAGGTAGGCGGGGTGGATCTTGCGGCCATCGGCGCGCACCACGCCCTTGCCGAACAGCGGGTCGTCGGTGGGCAGTTCCTTCATCTTCGCCACGACCTTGGTGCCGTCGTCGGTCTTGGCCGCCTCGACGGCCTTCAGGTAGTGCAGCACGCCCGAGTACACGCCCGCGTGGTCCGCGCTCGGGTACTTGCCGCCGTTGGCCGCGGCGAAGCGCTTGGTCCAGGCGCGGGTCTGGTCGTTCAGGTCCCAGTAGAAGGGCTCGGTGATCATCAGCCCCTGCGCGGTGTTCAGACCCAGGCCGTGCACGTCGGGCAGGAACACCAGCAGGCCGGCCAGGTTCTGGCCACCCTTGACGATGCCGAACTCGGCGGCCTGCTTGATCGAGTTGATCGTGTCGCCACCGGCGTTGGCCAGGCCGATGATCTTCGCCTTCGACGCCTGCGCCTGCAGCAGGAACGACGAGAAGTCCGTGGCCGGGAACGGGGTGCGCACCTTGCCCAGCACCTTGCCGCCGTTCTTCAGCACGACGGCCTCGGTGTCGCGCTCGAGTGCGTGTCCGAAGGCGTAGTCCGCGGTGAGGAAGAACCAGGTGTCGCCGCCGGTCTTGACGATCGCGCTGCCGGTGCCGTTGGCCAGCATCCAGGTGTCGTAGAGCCAGTGCACGGTGTTCGGGCTGCAGGCCTTGCCGCTCAGATCGGAGGTGGCGGCGCCGGTGTTGACGTGGGCCTTGCCCTTCTCGCGGGTGATCTGGCTGACCGCCAGCGCCACCGACGAGGTCGGCACGTCGACGATCATGTCGACCTTGTCGACGTCGTACCAGGTGCGCGCGATCGTCGAACCGACGTCGGGCTTGTTCTGGTGGTCGGCCGAGACCACCTCGACCTTCATGCCCTTGGCCGCGGCGCCGAAGTCCTCGACGGCCATGCGCGCGGCGAGCACCGAGCCGGGCCCTCCGATGTCGGCGTAGACGCCCGACATGTCGTTCATCACGCCGATCTTGATGACGCCGTCGGAGATCTGCGCCTGGGCGGCGCCGGCGAAGCCGAAGGCCGCGGCCACGAGCGTCGACAGGAGTTTGCGTTTCATCGTTGAGTCCTTTCCTCTTGCATCACCGAACCGGCCGGGCGGCCGGAGCTTCAAACGCCGAGCACCTCGTGCAGCATGTCCTTCTTCGACTCCAGCTCGCTGGCGGCGAAGGTCTCGATCACGCGGCCGTGCTCGATCACGTAAAACCGGTCCGCCAGCGGCGCGGCGAAGCGGAAGTTCTGCTCGACCATCACGATCGTCAGCCCCTTGGCACGCAGCGTGCGGATGGCCTGGCCCAGCGCCTGCACGATCACCGGCGCCAGCCCCTCCGAGATCTCGTCGAGCAGCAGCAGCTTGGCGCCCGTGCGCAGGATACGCGCCACCGACAGCATCTGCTGCTCGCCGCCCGACAGTCGCCCGCCCGGGCTCGCGCGGCGCTCCTTCAGGTTCGGGAACATCGAGTAGATCTCGTCGACGCTCATGCCGCCGCTGGCCACCGGCGGCGGCAACAGCAGGTTCTCCTCGCAGGTCAGGCTGGTGAAGATGCCTCTTTCCTCGGGGCAGTAGCCGATGCCGAGGTGGGCGATGCGGTGCGAGGGCAGCGACACCGCCTCGGTGCCGTTGACCATGATCGAGCCGCTGCGCCGCCCGACCATGCCGAGGATCGCCTTCAGCGTGGTCGTGCGCCCGGCGCCGTTGCGGCCGAGCAGCGTGACGACCTCGCCGCGGTTCACCGTGAGGTCGATGCCGTGCAGGATGTGCGACTCGCCGTACCACGCGTGCACGTCGGTCAGTCGCAGCAGTTCGACGCCCTTATCCATGCGCGCCCTGCAGTTCGACGTCTTCGCTGCCCATGTAGGCCTGCAGCACCTGCGGGTTGCGCGACACCGTCTCGTACGGGCCCTCGGCGATCACGCTGCCGCGCGCGAGCACGGTGATCGTGTCGGCGATGCTCGACACCACGTTCATGTTGTGCTCGACCATCAGCACCGTGCGGTTGGCCGAGACCTTCTTGATCAGCTGCGTCACCAGCTCGACGTCCTCGTGGCCCATGCCCTGGGTCGGCTCGTCGAGCAGCATCATCTTCGGGTTCATCGCCAGCGTGGTGGCGATCTCCAGCGCGCGCTTGCGCCCGTACGGGAGCTCGACGGTGACCACCTCGGCGAAGTCGCGCAGCCCGACGGTGTCGAGCAGTTCGAGCGCGCGGTCGTGCAGCCGGTCGAGGGTGCGTTCCGAGCGCCAGAAGTGGAACGAGGTGCCGAGCTCGCGCTGCAGCGCGACGCGCACGTTCTCCAGCACCGTCAGGTGCGGGAACGTGGCCGAGATCTGGAACGAGCGGATCACCCCGCGGCGCGCGATCTGCGCCGGCTTCTCGCGCGTGATGTCGTGGCCCTCGAACAGGATCTGCCCGCGCGTGGGGATCAGGAACTTGGTCAGCAGGTTGAAGCAGGTCGTCTTGCCGGCGCCGTTGGGGCCGATCAGCGCGTGGATGTGGCCGCGCCGGACCTTCAGGTCGACGCCGTCGACGGCGACGAAGCCCTTGAACTCCTTGACCAATCCGCGCGTCTCGAGGATGACGTCGGCAGACATCGTGGATCGTGGCGGCGGACCGCGGCTCCTGTGGTTGGCGGGGCCCTCGCGGCTGTCCAGCCGCCGCCACCGCTGCGGGTGGCCCCGGGGCGCGGGCCGCGTCGACGCCCCCGAAAGCGCTCGCATTATTCGGTGTCCGGTGCGCCGCGAGCTATCGGGTTTGTGCTTAACGCGCTTTGCGTAACCGCCGTGCGGCGCCGGCGGTCGCGCGGCCGCGGCGGCACTGCCACTACCATAGGCGCCACCGTCCACCTCGCGGCCGGTCCCGGCCCGCCCGAACGCGATGAGCAGCATCTACGAGCAACATCTGGACCGCAACGCCGCCAACCACGTCGCGCTGTCGCCGGTGGCCTTCGTCGAACGCAGCGCCGAGGTGTTCGGCGACCTGCCGGCGGTGATCCACGGGGCGCGCCGCTACAGCTGGGCGCAGTGCCGCGAGCGCTCGGCGCGGCTCGCCGCGGCGCTGCGCGCGCTCGGCGTGGGCCGGCTCGACACCGTCAGCGCGATGCTCACGAACACGCCCGAGATGGTCGAGGCGCACTACGCGGTGCCGGCGATCAACGCCGTGCTGAACACGCTGAACACGAGGCTCGACGCGGCGCTGATCGCCTGGCAGCTCGCGCATTGCCAGGCCAAGGTGCTGCTTGCCGACCGCGAGTTCGCACCGGTGATGCGCGAGGCGCTGAGGCTGCTGCGCGATCAGCACCGGCGCGAGCTGATCGTCGTCGACGTCTGCGACAGCGAGTTCGGCGGCGAGGGCGAACGCCTCGGCGAGCTCGAGTACGAGGCGCTGATCGCCGCGCACGCGCCGCTGCCGCGCCTCGACGGCGCGGCGGACGAATGGGACGCGATCGCCGTGAGCTACACCAGCGGCACCACCGGCGACCCGAAGGGCGTCGTCACGCACCATCGCGGGGCCTACCTGAACGCGGTCGGCAACGCGGTGACCTGGACCCTGCCGCAGTTCCCGCGCTACCTGTGGACGCTGCCGATGTTCCACTGCAACGGCTGGTGCTTTCCCTGGACGGTGGCGCTGCAGGCCGGCGTGCACGTGTGCCTGCGACGGGTCGAGGCGCGCGCGATCCTGGAAGCGATGCGCGAGCACGGCGTGACGCACTACTGCGCCGCGCCGATCGTGCACAACCTGATCGTCAACGCACCGCCCGAGTGGCGCGAGGGCATCGGCGCCGTCAAGGGCATGGTCGCCGGTGCGGCGCCGCCGGCCGCGATGATCGAGGGCATGGCCAGGATCGGCTTCGACATCACCCACGTCTACGGCCTGACCGAGGTCTACGGGCCGGCGTCGGTGGCCGTCAAGCGCGACAGCTGGTCGCACGAGAGCCTGGCCGAGCAGACGCGCCTGAACGGCCGCCAGGGCGTGCGCTACGCGCTGCAGGAGGGCATGACGGTGATGGACCCGGCGACGATGACCGAGGTGCCGGCCGACGGCCGCACGATGGGCGAGATCATGTTCCGCGGCAACATCGTGATGAAGGGCTACCTGAAGAACCCCCTGGCCACCGACAAGGCCTTCGAGGGCGGCTGGTTCCACACCGGCGACCTAGCGGTGCTCGAGCCCGACCGCTACGTGAAGATCCGCGACCGCAGCAAGGACGTGATCATCAGCGGCGGCGAGAACATCAGCTCGATCGAGGTCGAGGACGCGCTGTACCGACACCCGGCGGTGCTGGCCTGCGCCGTGGTCGCCCGGCCCGACCCGAAGTGGGGCGAGACGCCGCTGGCCTACGTCGAGCTCAAGCCCGGCGCCAGCATCGGCGCCGAAGAGCTGATCGCGCACTGCCGGCAGCACCTGGCGAGCTACAAGGTGCCGCGCGAGATCCGCTTCGAGGAGATCCCGAAGACCTCGACCGGCAAGGTGCAGAAGTTCCAGCTGCGCGAACGCGCGAAGTCCGCCTCGGCGATCGAATAAGGAGAGACGACCATGCTGACCATCGACGACCCGCTGGTGCGCTGCGCGAGGGATTCGCGCGGCGTCGTCACGCTGACGCTGAACCGGCCGCAGGCGTTCAACTCGCTGTCCGAGGCGATGCTCGACGCGCTGCAGCGCGAGCTCGACGCGATCGCGACCGACGAGACGGCGCGCGTGGTGGTGATCGCCGCGGCCGGCAAGGCCTTCTGCGCCGGGCACGACCTGAAGGAGATGCGCGCGCAGCCGTCGCTCGACTACTACCAGCGCCTGTTCGGCCAGTGCGCGCGCATGATGATGAGCATCCAGAAGCTGCCGGTGCCGGTGGTCGCCTGCGTGCACGGCATCGCCACCGCCGCCGGCTGCCAGCTGGTGGCGATGTGCGACCTCGCGGTGGCCGCGCGCGGCGCCCGCTTCGCGGTCAGCGGCGTCAACCTCGGGCTGTTCTGCTCGACGCCGAGCGTCGCGCTGAGCCGCAACCTGGGGCGCAAGGCGGCGTTCGAGATGCTCGTCACCGGCGAGTTCATCGACGCCGACGAAGCGCGCGCCAAGGGCCTCGTCAACCGCGTCGCCGAGCCCGACCAGCTCGCGGCCGAGGTCGAGAAGCTGGTCGCGGCGATCGTCGCCAAGCCGCGCACGGCGGTCGCGATGGGCAAGGCGCTGTTCTACCGCCAGCTCGAGAAGGGCATCGAAGCCGCCTACGCCGACGCCGGGCAGACGATGGCCTGCAACATGATGGACGACGCGGCGCTCGAGGGCGTGCAGGCGTTCATCGACAAGCGCAAGCCGAGCTGGGCCATCGACTGAATGCGGTAGTGCCGTGCTCTCTCGGCGACGTCGGTGTGCCGGAGTGCGACGGCGTTCGCGGCACCCTTACACCACCGGCGCGGCGGGATCGGGATTCGTGGTGGGCGGCCGCGCGCGTTGCAGCCACTGCGCGAAGTCGGTCGGGAAAGGAAAGACGATCGTCGAGCTGTTCTGGGTGCCGATGGTCGCCAGCGTGCTCAGGTAGCGCAGCTGCATCGCCTCCGGGGCCTGGCCGAGCACGCGCGCGGCCTCGAGCAGCTTCTGCGCCGCCTGCTCCTCGCCCTCGGCGTTGATGACCTTGGCGCGCCGTTCGCGCTCGGCCTCGGCCTGGCGCGCCATCACGCGCACCATGCTCTCGCCGAGGTCGATGTGCTTGAGCTCGACGTTGGCCACCTTGATGCCCCAGGCGTCGGTCTGCGCGTCGAGGATCTCCTGGATGTCGGCATTCATCTTGTCGCGCTCGGCGAGCAACTCGTCGAGCTCATGCTTGCCGAGCACCGAACGCAGCGTGGTCTGCGCCAGCTCGCTGGTGGCCTGGTGGTAGTTCTGCACCTGGATCACCGGCTTGTCGGGCTCCACGACGCGGTAGTAGATGACCGCGTTGACCTTCACCGAGACGTTGTCGCGCGTGATCACGTCCTGGCTCGGCACGTCGAGCACCGCGACGCGCAGGTCCACGCGCACCATCTGCTGGATGTACGGCACGAGCAGGATCAGCCCGGGCCCCTTGACGCCGGTGAAGCGCCCGAGCGTGAACACGACGCCGCGCTCGTACTCGCGCAGGATGCGGATCGACATCCCCAGCAGAACCAGGGCCAGGATGACGAACGGCATGTAGAAGGCGAGGTCGTAGATGATCATGTCGTGGGCCTCGAAGCGGGGTTTCAGGGGGCGCCGGGGGGGGCCGGCGCCGCGCGCTCGTCGGGCTGCACGCTGACGCGAAGCCCGTGCACGGCGGTGATGCGCACCGGCTGCTGCGGGCGCAGGTCGGTGGCACCTTCGGCGGCCCAGCGCTCGCCGGCGGCGAACACGTGGCCCGCACCTGCGTGCCAGTCCAGCACGCGCGCGCTCGCGCCCACCAGCGACTCGGCGCCGACGACGACGCGGCGGCGGCGCGACTTCACTGCCAGGCGCACGATCAGCAGCGTCAGCCCCAGGCTGGCCAGCGCGACGCCACCGACCAGCGGCAGCGACACGCCGAATCCAGGTGCGTCGGCGTCGATCAGCAGCGTGGCGCCGAACACGAACGCGATGAGGCCACCGATGCCGAGCACGCCCACCGACGGCGTGAACGCCTCGGCGACCATCAGCGCGATGCCCAGCAGCAGCAGCGCGACGCCGACGAAGTTCACCGGCAGCGCCGACAGCGCGTACAGCCCGAGCAGCAGGCTGATCGCGCCGATCGTGCCCGGCACGAGCGCGCCGGGGTTCATGAACTCGAAGATCAGGCCGTAGATGCCCACCAGCATCAGGATCAGCGCGAGGTTCGGGTTGGTGATCGTCGCCAGCAGTCGCGAGCGCCAGTCGGGGTCGAGGCGATGGAGGACCAGGTCCTTCGTGTCCAGCGTCAGCCGGGCCTCGCCGAGCCGTACCTCGCGATCATGCGCCTGGCGCAACAGGTCGGGGATGCTGGCGGCGACGAAGTCGATCACGCCGCGCTGGAGCGCGTCGTCGGCGCCCAGGCTGGCGGCGTCGCGCACGGCGGCTTCGGCCCAGTCGGCGTCGCGCCCGTGCAGTTCGGCCAGCGAGCGGATGTACGCCACGGCATCGTTGAGCACCTTGGCCTCCATCGCGCCTGCACCGCGCCGCGGGCTGCGCACGGCGCCGTCGGCGGGGCTGCTGGCTGCGCTGGCGGCCGCGTCGGGGCGCTGCGGCGGCGCGGGCCGGTCCGGCGCCGGCGCCTCGTCGGCCGGGCGCCCCGGCATCGGCAGCCCGCCGCCTCCAATCTGCACCGGCGTCGCAGCACCGAGGTTGGTGCCCGGCGCCATCGCGGCGACGTGGCTGGCGTACAGGATGTAGGTGCCGGCGCTGGCGGCACGCGCCCCGCTGGGCGCGACGTAGCTCAGCACCGGCAGCGGCGAGGCGAGGATGTCGCGGATGATCTCGCGCATCGACGTGTCGAGCCCTCCCGGCGTGTCGATCTGCAGCACGACGGCCGCGGCGCCGGACTCGCGCGCCTTGGCCAGGCCGCGCCGCACGTAGTCGGCGCTGGCCGGCCCGATGGCGCCGTCGACCGTCAGCACGAAGGCGCTGCGCCCGCCATCGGCCGCCGTCAGCGACGCCAGCGCCCACAGCAGGGCACCGAGCAGCAGCAGCACCCAGGCCGGCGAGCGCATCGGCGAGCGCGTGGCAGCAGGCAGTCGTCGGGCGTCGACCATCCGATGCATCATAGGCCGACGTTCGATGACCCTGCCGGCGTGCATCAGAGCGGGAAGGATTGGACGATGAAACCGCCCGCCGCCGGCGTGAAGACCGGGGTGTGGCAGGCCATCAGCGGCGTGCCGGCGGCGAAAGCCACCCCCAGCAGCGCCAGCAGCTCCAGCAGCACGCTCGCGCCGCGGTAGGCGAGGAAGACGAGCAGGGCCGGTGCCGCCAGGACGCCGAGGGGCCGGTCAGGCACTGCTTCCGCCCGTGCCGCCGCGACCACCGGGACCACCGGCGGCGCCGGCCGTCGCGCCCCCGCGCCGCTGGACACGGGTCTCGGCGTCCGGCGGCTGCGCCGCCCCCACGGGCTTCAGGCTGTCCTCGAGCAGCCACGACAGGTCGAAGGTCGAGCGCACGCCGATGTCCGCCCCGTGCTGCTTCAGCCAGTGGCCGGTGCGCGCGCGGCCGAGATCGCGCAAGTGGGTCAGGTAGGCCCACTCGGCGTTGAGCTTGCTCGATGGCTCGAGGGCCACCAGGTCCTCGTCGCCGTGGATGCGATGCAGCCGCATGTCGCGCCAGCGCTCGTCTTCGAGCCCCTCGGCGTCGATGCGCTCGCGCAACAGCACGATGGCGCGCAACTCCTTCAGTAGGCTGGCGTTGAACGTGATCTCGTTGAGGCGGTCGACGATCTCGCGTGCGGTGCGCGGCAGGTCGGGCCGGTAGAACGGGTTGATCTGCACCAGCACCAGGTCGCGCGCGCCGCACTCGTCGACCAGCGGGAACAGCGCCGGGTTGCCGGTGAAGCCGCCGTCCCAGTAGGCCTCGCCGTCGATCTCGACGGCCTGGAACATCAGCGGCAGGCACGCCGAGGCCATCACCGCGTCGACCGTGATCTCGCCGCGGCGGAAGATGCGCGGCCGCCCGGTGCGCACGTTGGTGGCGGTGACGAACAGCTCGACCGCGGTGCAGCGGTTGACGCGGTCGAAGTCCACCAGCGCGGCCACCAGGTCGCGCAGCGGGTTCAGGTTCAGCGGGTTGAGCTCGTAGGGCGAGAACAATCGCGAGAGGTGGTCCATGAACCAGTAGCCGGGCGAGTTCGCCAGGCTCCAGTGGCCGCTCAGGCGGTCCCACAGGCCGCGCTGGATCGGGCTGGCCAGCGCCGCGTCGCTGACCGCCTTCCAGAAGCGCGCCAGCGCCGCGCGTGCGGCTGCGGGTCCGCCGGCCTCCAGGCCGTCGGCGAGCACGACGGCGTTCATGGCGCCTGCGCTGGTGCCGCTGACGCCTTCGATGCGCAGGTCGGGCTCCTGCAGCAGACGATCGAGCACGCCCCAGGTCAGCGCGCCGTGGGCGCCGCCGCCCTGCAGCGCGAGTTCGATCGTGCGCGTGTCTGCGCTCATGGCCGGCTCGTTTCGGTCGTCCATCGTCGCGGCGCCCGGCGGACGGGGCGGCGCCGCACCAGCGCGGACCCTGCCGCGGCCGGAAGGTTCCTGCGCGGCAAGGGCACGGCACGGCCGTCGTGCCGGTGGCAGGCGGAATGAAAAGCGGCCGGCAACCGCCGGCCTGGTGTGACGCGCGCGCCGGCCACGGCGGGCCGGCGCCAGGGTCGCGCGAAGGGTCAGGGCCGCGCGGTGGGCACCGAGCCGACGACGACCGACGTCCCGACGGCCGACTGGACGAGCGCCGGCGGCTCGACCACCTGGGCGTGCGGCTTGCCGCCGCCGGCGGCCGGCAGCAGCGGCACGATCAGCAGCGCGACGATGTTGATGATCTTGATCAGCGGGTTGACGGCCGGGCCGGCGGTGTCCTTGTAGGGGTCGCCGACGGTGTCGCCGGTGACGGCGGCCTTGTGGGCGTCGCTGCCCTTGCCGCCGTGGTGGCCGTCCTCGATGTACTTCTTCGCGTTGTCCCACGCGCCGCCGCCGGTGCACATGCTGATGGCGACGAACAGGCCGGTGACGATGGTGCCCATCAGCAGCCCGCCCAGCGCCTCGGGGCCGAGCGCGAGGCCGACGATGATCGGCACCAGCACCGGCAGCAGCGACGGGATCATCATCTCCTTGATCGCCGCGGTCGTCAGCATGTCGACCGCGCGGCCGTACTCGGGCTTCGCGGTGCCTTCCATGATGCCCTTGATCTCGCGGAACTGGCGGCGCACTTCCTCGACCACCGCGCCGGCGGCGCGGCCGACCGCTTCCATCGCCATCGCGCCGAACAGGTAGGGGATCAGGCCGCCGATGAACAGTCCGATGATGACGTTCGGGTTGCTGAGGTCGAACGAGGCCATGATGCCGCGCGCCTCGAGCGAGTGCGTGTAGTCGGCGAACAGCACCAGCGCGGCGAGGCCGGCCGAGCCGATCGCGTAGCCCTTGGTCACCGCCTTGGTGGTGTTGCCCACGGCGTCGAGCGGGTCGGTGATGTCGCGCACGCTGTCGGGCAGGTCGGCCATCTCGGCGATGCCGCCAGCGTTGTCGGTGATCGGACCGTAGGCGTCCAGCGCGACGATGATGCCGGCCATCGACAGCATCGACGTGGCCGCCACCGCGATGCCGTACAGGCCGGCCAGCCAGTACGAGACCAGGATCGAGATGCACACGAAGATCACCGGCCAGGCGGTGGACTTCATGCTGATGCCGATGCCGGCGATGATGTTCGTCGCGTGCCCGGTGGTCGACGCCTGCGCGACGTGCTTGACCGGCTTGTAGTCGGTGCCGGTGTAGTACTCGGTGATCCACACCATCGCCGCGGTCAGCGCGAGGCCGACCACGCTCGACGCCCACAGCCGCCAGTGCGTGCCCGCGCCGAGCGCGTCGGCCGGCATCACGAGCATCGTGACGCCGTAGAACAGCACGAGCGAGATCACGCCGGCGACCACCAGCCCCTTGTACAGCGCTGGCATCACGTTCTTCATGCCGGGGCTCGCCTTGACCACGCTGGCGCCGATGATCGACGCGATGATCGACACGCCGCCGAGCAGCAGCGGGTAGACGACCGCCTGCATCGGCGCTGCGGTGACCATCAGCGCGCCGAGTGTCATCGTCGCGATCAGCGTCACCGCGTAGGTCTCGAACAGGTCGGCGGCCATGCCGGCGCAGTCGCCGACGTTGTCGCCGACGTTGTCGGCGATCACCGCGGGGTTGCGCGGGTCGTCCTCGGGGATGCCGGCCTCGACCTTGCCCACCAGGTCGGCACCGACGTCGGCACCCTTGGTGAAGATGCCGCCGCCCAGGCGCGCGAAGATCGAGATCAGCGACGAGCCGAACGCCAGGCCGAGCAGCGGCTTGAGCAGGTCGGTCAGCTTGGTGGTCGGGTTGAGCTGGCCGTTGCCGACCAGGAACCAGTAGAAGATGCCCACGCCGAGCAGGCCGAGGCCCACGACGAGCATGCCGGTGATCGCGCCGCCCTTGAAGGCCACGTCCAGCGCCGGACCGATGCCCTTGGTCGCCGCCTGCGCGGTGCGCACGTTGGCGCGCACCGAGATGTTCATGCCGATGAAGCCGCACGCGCCCGACAGCACCGCGCCGAGCACGAAGCCCACCGCGGTGGTGACGTCGAGGAAGATGCCGATGAGCAATGTCAGCACGACGCCGACGATCGCGATCGTCCTGTACTGGCGGGCCAGGTAGGCCGCGGCGCCTTGCTGGATCGCGCCGGCGATTTCCTGCATCCGGGCGTTGCCGGCGTCCTGCCGCAGGATCCAGCTGCGCTGCAAGAACCCGTAGATCACGGCCGCCAGGCCGCACGCCAGCGCCAGATTGAGCGCCATACCGGTGGACATGAAGGTCTCTCCTTCCTCGTTCTCGAACCCTGTGGATGGATGCGTGCGCGCTGAATTCTTCGGGTCGCTCCGCGGGGGGCGGGCGGTCGGCGCAACGGGTGCGGATGCTACCGGAAAGGCCGCCGGCGCTCGGCATGGGTTTTCCTGCGGGGTTGACGCGTGTCAGGCGGCGGCAAGCCGCGTTCCTAGAATAGGGGTTTCCACGAACATCGAGGCCTGCCGATGAGCCTGCACAACGTGACCCCCGGCGCCAAGGCGCCTGACGAGTTCAACGTGATCATCGAGATCCCGATGAGCGGCGACCCCATCAAGTACGAGGTCGACGAGGAGACCGGTGCGCTGTTCGTCGACCGCTTCATGGGCACGTCGATGCACTACCCGTGCAATTACGGCTACATCCCGCAGACGCTGGCCGACGACGGGGACCCGGTCGACGTGCTGGTGATCACGCCGGTGCCACTGATCCCCGGGGTGGTCGTCACCTGCCGTCCGCTGGGCGTGCTGAAGATGGACGACGAGGCCGGCGGCGACAACAAGCTGCTCGCCGTGCCGATCGACAAGATCTTGTCGATCTACACGCAGTGGAAGAAGCCCGAGGACCTGAACCCGATGCGGCTGAAGACGATCCAGCACTTCTTCGAGCACTACAAGGACCTCGAGGAGGGCAAGTGGGTCCGGGTGGCCGGGTGGTTCGGTCCCGAGGCGGCGCGCGCCGAGGTCGCCACCGGCATCGACAACTACCGCAAGGTCAAGCGCAGCTGAGCCTGCGCGCCGGCCAGCCCGGTGCGGCGCACCCCGCGGCGCGGGGGCAAGACCCCCGGCGGCGCCGGGATCGCGGGCGCTGCCTACACTGGCGGCGTCGAGGCCCCGGCGCCACCGAGCGCCCATCGTCCGCATGTCCGCACGCCGTCGATCTTCGCTCGCGATCCTGCTCATCGTCTGGCTCGCCGCGCTGCTGGCGCTGCCCGCGGTGGCGCAGCCGCTGCCCGCCGGCGTCGAGCGCGGCGCGTCCGTCGAGGGCATCGACGAGTACCGCCTGCCCAACGGACTGCAGGTGCTGATGGTGGCCGACGACTCGAAGCCGACGACCACCGTCAACCTGACGGTGCGTGTCGGCTCGCGCCACGAGAGCTACGGTGAAACCGGCATGGCGCACCTGCTCGAGCACATGCTGTTCAAGGGCACGCCGACCACGCCCAACCCCTGGGCCGAGTTCACGCGCCGCGGGCTGCGTGCCAACGGCACCACCTGGGTCGACCGCACCAACTACTTCGCCAGCTTCGCGCGCAACGACGAGCACCTGCGCTGGTACCTGGGATGGCTCGCCGACGCGATGGTCCACAGCACCATCGCGCGGCGCGACCTCGACACCGAGATGACGGTGGTGCGCAACGAGATGGAGATGGGCGAGAACGACCCGTTTCGCATCCTGTTCCAGCAGACGCTCGCGTCGGCGTTCCAGTGGCACAACTACGGCAAGTCGACGATCGGCGCGCGCAGCGACGTCGAGAACGTCGACATCGAGCGGCTGCGCGCGTTCTACCGCCAGCACTACCGCCCCGACAACGCGACGCTGACCGTCTCCGGCAGCTTCGAGCGCGCGTCGACGCTGGCCTGGATCGCCGACCAGTTCGGCCGCATCGAGCGCCCGGCGCAGGCGCGCTGGCTCGCGCCCACGCTCGACCCCGCGCAGGACGGCGAACGCAGCGTCACGCTGCGCCGCGTCGGCGGCACGCCGGCGCTGCTGGCGATGTACCACCTGCCGCCGGCGGCGTCGCCCGACTTCGCCGCCGCCGAACTGCTCGCCATCGTGCTCGGCGACACGCCGTCGGGCCGGCTGCACCGCCGGCTCGTCGAGGGCCGGCTGGCCGCCTCGGTGTTCGGCGGCACGCTCGACACGGAGGAGCCGGGCGTCACCTACTTCGGCGCGCAGCTCGGGCCGCAGCAGGACATCGACGCCGCGCGCACGGCGCTGCTCGACACGCTCGAGGGGGTCGTCGCGGCGCCGGTGACGGCCGAGGAGCTCGAGCGCGCGCGCAACAAGTGGCTCAAGGCGTGGGAACTGAACTTCAGCGACCCGCAGCGCGTCGGCGTGGCGTTGTCGGAGGCGATCGCCGCCGGCGACTGGCGCCTGTTCTTCCTGCAGCGCGACCGCGTGCGCGCGCTCACGCTGGCCGACGTGCAGCGCGTGGCGGCGCAGCGCCTGCTGGCGGCCAACCGCACGCTGGGCACCTACCTGCCGACGGCCCAGCCGCAGCGCGCGCCCCAGCCGCAGCGCGTCGACGTCGCGGCGCAGCTGGAGGGCTGGCGACCGCAGCCGGCCGCGGCCGCGGTGCCCGAGTTCGACCCGACGCCGGCGGCCATCGATGCGGCCACGCAGCGCTTCACGCTGGCGCACGGGCTGCAGGGCGCACTGCTGCCCAAGCCGACGCGCGCTCAGGCGGTGCACGCCGTGCTGACGCTGCGCTACGGCGACGAGCGGTCGCTGGCCGGGCAGGCCGAGGTCGAGGCCGTGCTCGCGCAGATGCTCGACAAGGGCGGCGGCGGGTTGACGCGCCAGCAGATCGAGGACCGGCTCGATGCGCTGCGCACCGAACTCGCCTTCAGCGCCGCCGGCGGCACGCTGACGGTGACGCTGCGCACGCGGCGCGAGTTCGCGGTCGACGCGGTGGCGCTCGCCGCGTCGCTGCTGCGCACCCCCGACCTGCCTTCCGACGCGCTCGACGAGGTGCGCCGGCAGGTGCTCGCCGGCATCGCCGCCCAGCGTCACGACCCGCAGGCCGTCGTCGCCGAGGCGCTGGAGCGCCACGGCAACCCGTACCGGCGCGGCGACCCGCGCCACGCACGCAGCTTCGACGAACGCGCCGACGACGTGCGCGCCGTCACGGTCGCGCGGTTGCGCGAGTTCCACCGGCGCTTCTACGGCACTGCGCACGCGCAGTTCGCCGCGGTCGGCGACTTCGACCCGGTCGCGCTGCGTGCCGCGGTCGAGCGCCATCTCGGTGGCTGGTCGGCGCCCGAGCGCTACACGCGCATCGCGCGCGCCTGGCACGAGCCGGACGCGGTGCGCTTGCAGCTCGAGACGCCCGACAAGCAGAACGCCGTGCTCGGCGTGCAGCAGCGCGTGGCGCTGAGCGACAACGACGCCGACTACCCGGCGCTCTCGCTGGCCAACTTCATGCTAGGCGGCGGCGGTGACTCGCGGCTGTGGCGGCGCATCCGCGAGAAGGACGGCCTGTCGTACGGCACCTGGAGCTACGTCGACTGGAGCCAGCACGAGCCGCACTCGGTGTGGGGCGCCGGTGCGATCTTCGCGCCGGGCAACCGCGACGCGGTCGAACGTGCCTTCGCTGAGGAGGTGCGCCGCGCGCTCGACGCCGGCTTCACCGCCGACGAGGTGAGTGCCGCGCGCGACTCGCTGCTGGCGTTCCGCCGCCTGTCGCGCGCGCAGGACGACCGGTTGGCCGCGGCGCTGGCCGGCAACCTGCACCTCGGACGCACGATGGCGGTGTCGCAGAAGGTCGACGAGGCGATCGCCGCGCTGACGCCCGAGCAGGTCAACGCGGCGCTGCGCCGCCACCTCGACCCGGCGAAGTTCGTGCGTGCGCTGGCCGGCGACTTCAGGCGGCAGTAGCGCCGGACGCGCCGGACGCGACGGCGTCGCCGGGCGCGTCCTTGAACGGGTTGCGCTCGTCGAGCTCGTCGACGTACAGCGCGACGTGTTCGCCCTCGCGCGCGAGGAAGTCGGCCACGGCATCGCGCAGCCGCGCGTCGCGCAGCCAGTGCGCCGAGTGCGTGCGCACCGGCAGCAGCCCACGCGCCACCTTGTGCTCGCCCTGCGCGCCGCCCTCGAAGCGACGGTAACCGTGCGCGATGCACCAGGCGAGCGGCTGGTAGTAGCAGGCCTCGAAGTGCAGGCAGGGCACGTATTCGGTGGCACCCCAGTAGCGTCCGTAGGCCACGCCCTGCGCCGGGTCGAGCGCGACCAGCGAGCAGGCGATGCGCTCGCCGCCGCGCGCGGCGACGAACAGCAGCCAGTGCGGCGCCATCGTGCACGCCATCGCGCGAAAGAACTCGCGCGTGAGGTAGGGCGTCGAGTGGTGCGCGCGGTACGTCAGCGTGTAGCAGCGGTGGAAGAAGTCCCACAGCGGCTCGTCGATCTCGCCGCCGAGGTGCGACGTGAAGGTGACCCCGGCCTCCGCGACACGCCGTCGCTCCTGCGCGATCTTCTTGCGCTTGTCGCGCTGCAGGCGCGCCAGCAGGTCGTCGAAGCTCGCCGGCGGCGCGCCGGCCGGTGCCGTCCAGTGGAACTGCACTCCCTCGCGCAGCAGCCAGCCGGCGCGCACGAACGCGTTGCGGTCGGCTTCGTCGACGAACAGCACGTGCGCCGACGACAGTTCCAGCCTCTCGGCAATCGCGGCGATCGACCGGGCCAGCACGTCGCGCACCGCGTCGTCGCGCGCGAGCAGGCGCGTGCCGGGCACCGGCGTAAACGGCACCGCGCCGAGCAGCTTCGGGTAGTAGGCCAGCCCGGCGCGGCGGTACGCGTCGGCCCAGGCCCAGTCGAACACGTACTCGCCGTACGAGTGGGCCTTCAGGTAGAGCGCGCAGGCGCCGGCCAGCCCACCGCCGGACTCGAGCGTGACGAAGCGCGGCGCCCAGCCGGTGTCGGGCACAGCGCTGCGCGAGGCGTGCAGCGCGGCCAGGTACTCGTGGCGCAGGAACGGCGTCGGCGACGGCTGCGCCGCGAGCAAGGTGTTCCATGTCGCAGCGTCGATCGACCGCGGGTCGTCGTGGACCCGGATGACATAATCGTTCGCAGTGAAATCGCCGTCCGACAAGCGGGCCTACCGATGCTGAAAGCGGCGCTGGCGCAGATCAATGCCACGGTGGGCGACCTCGACGGCAACGCCCGGCGCATCGTCGGCGCCGCGCGCGAGGCGCACGCGGCCGGCGCATCGCTCGTGCTGGCGCCCGAGCTCGCGCTCAGTGGCTATCCACCCGAGGACTTGCTGCTGCGCCCGGCCTTCATGAAGGCTTGCGCGCGTGCGCTGCAAGGTGTGGCCGAGGCGCTGGCGGACTGCGAGGGGTTGCATGTGGTCGTCGGGCACCCGCACCAGTTCGGCGAGCGCGGTGATGTTAGGACCAAGTCGTTCGCGTTGCAGCAGCGCTTCAACGCGGCCTCGGTGCTCGCCGGGGGCAGGGTGGTCGCGACCTACTGCAAGCGCGAACTACCGAACTACCAGGTGTTCGACGAGCGGCGCTACTTCGCGTCGGGGCGCGACGCCGGCCACGGCCCGGTGGTGTTCGAAGCCGGCGGCATGCGCGTCGGGCTGCTGATCTGCGAGGACGCCTGGTTCGACGAGCCGGCGCGCAGCGCGCGTGCCGCCGGGGCGCAGGTGCTGGCGGTGCTCAACGCGTCGCCGTTTCACCTCGGCAAGGCCGACGAGCGCGAGCGGCGCATGGCCGAACGCGCGCGCGACGTCGGGCTGCCGCTGCTGTACTCGCACCTCGTCGGCGGGCAGGACGAAGTGGTGTTCGACGGCGCGTCGTTCGCGGTCGACGCGCAAGGCCGCCTGGCGGCGCGCGCGCCCAGCTTCGAGCCGGCGCTGACCTGCGTCGAGGTCGACGGCGGCGTGGTGCACGGGCCGGCTGAGCCACTGCCCGAGCCGCTGGCGCAGGCCTGGGGTGCGCTGGTGCTGGGCGTGCGCGACTACGTCGGCAAGAACGGCTTTCCCGGAGCGATCATCGGGTTGTCGGGCGGCGTCGACTCGGCGCTGGTGCTGGCTATCGCCGTCGATGCGCTGGGCGCCGCCCGCGTGCGCACGGTGATGATGCCGTCGCCGTACACCGCCGAGATCTCGTGGCTCGACGCGCGCGAGATGGCGCGCCGGCTGGGCGTGCGGCACGACGAGATCTCGATCGCGCCGATGTTCGACGCGTTCCGCGCCGGCCTCGCGCCGATGTTCGCCGGGCTGCCCGACGACGCGACCGAGGAGAACATCCAGGCGCGCGTGCGCGGCACGCTGCTGATGGCGTTGTCGAACAAAAGCGGGTCGATCGTGCTGACCACCGGCAACAAGAGCGAGATGGCCACCGGCTACTGCACGCTGTACGGCGACATGGCCGGCGGCTTCGCCGTCATCAAGGACGTGGCCAAGACGCTGGTCTACCGCCTGGCCGAGTGGAAGAACCGGCAGCCGACCCAGCGTGCCGACGGCAGCGTCGGGCCGGTGATCCCCGAGCGCATCATCACGCGCGCGCCGTCGGCCGAGCTGAAGCCGAACCAGACCGACCAGGACAGTCTGCCGCCCTACGACGTGCTCGACGCGATCCTCGCGCGCTACATGGAGGACGACCAGGGCATCGACGAGATCGTCGCGGCCGGTTTCGAGCGCGGCGTCGTCGAGCGCGTGGCGCATCTGATCAAGGTCAACGAGTACAAGCGTCGCCAGGCGCCGGTGGGCATCCGCATCACGCACCGCGCCTTCGGGCGCGACTGGCGATATCCCATCACGTCGAAGTTCCGTGCTTAAATCGCCTGCAGTGTCCAGCCTGTGGAGTGAGCGATGAAGCAGATCACCGCCATCATCAAGCCGTTCAAGCTCGAGGAAGTCCGCGAAGGACTGGCCGAGGTCGGCGTGTCGGGATTGACGGTGACCGAAGTCAAGGGGTTCGGCCGGCAGAAGGGGCACACCGAGCTGTACCGCGGCGCGGAGTACGTGGTCGACTTCCTGCCCAAGGTGAAGATCGAGGTCGTCGTGAAGGACGGCGACGTCGAGCGCTGCATCGAGGCGATCGTCAAGAGCGCGAAGACCGGCAAGATCGGCGACGGCAAGATCTTCGTCACCCCGGTCGAGCAGGTGGTGCGCATCCGCACCGGCGAGACCGACGAAGCGGCGATCTGAGCCGCCGCGTCGGGCATCAGATGCGGCTGTAGTCGTCCGGTGCGGTGGCCCGCACCGCCGCGAGCCCCACGCGGTCGAGCAGGCGCTGCACGTCGTCGTCGACGATCAGCGCCGCGTGCTGGGCGTCGGTGACGAAGCCGCGCCGGTGGCCGGTGGCCATGAACTGCAGCAGCGCGTCGTAGTAGCCGTCGACGTTGAGCAGTGCGACCGGCTTGTCGTGGTAGCCCAGCTGTTGCCACGACCACACCTCGTACAGTTCCTCCAGCGTGCCGATGCCGCCGGGCAGCGCGACGAAGGCGTCGGCGCGTTCGGCCATCAGTCGCTTGCGCTCGTGCATCGTCTGCACCACGTGCAGTTCGCTCAGGCCGCGGTGCCCGACCTCGCGCAGCATCAGCGCCTGCGGGATCACGCCGACGACGCGTCCCCCGGCAGCCAGCGTCGCGTCGGCGACGACGCCCATCAGCCCGACGCACCCGCCGCCGTAGACCAGTTGCGCGCCGCGCCCACCGAGCGCCTCGCCGAGACGGCGCGCGGCCTGCTCGAACACCGCGTCGTCGCCGGCGCGCGAACCGCAATACACACACACCGATAGCGTCATGGGTCGCACTCGCCGTTCACAGGTGCCAGAGGTGCGGCGATTGTGCCGCGCCGGGGTCAGCGCGGCGGCGCCGCTCGCCAGGTGATCAAGCGCGTGCCGCACACCGCGTCGTGCCAGAACTGGCGCTGCGGGTGCAGCCGCGCGAGCGCCGCATAGGCCAGCACGCCCGCCGCGAGCACGCCGAACACCGCGCCGCCCGATCGCAGGCCGGCCACGTGCGCCGAGCCCAGCGCCGGCAGGAACCAGACCCACGACAGCAGGTAGCGCACCAGTGCGCGCCACTGCCCCACCGGGTGGCCGTCGGCGCCGATCAGTCGAATGTGCCAGGCCTTCATGGCCACCGTCTGCCCGCCGTGCGACCAGAACCAGACGAAGTAGATCGCCAGCACGACGAACAGGAACGCCATCAGCCCGCCGCGGCCCTCGAGGGCGTGTCGCTGCTGCGTGAGCGACGAGTACAGATAGCCGGCGATCATCACCACGCCGAACAGCAGCACGCCTTCGTAGACGAAACACGCGAGGCGCCTGGCCAGGCCGGGCGCGTCGGCGGCTTGCGGCGGCGCGGCGCTCAACGCGGGTTCCCACGCGGCGGCGTCGAGGCCGCCTCGCGCACCGGGGCGGCCTGCGCACCGCGGCGTGGCAGCAGCGTCGAGCCGTCGACGAATCCGGGCGTGGCGACGATCTTCGGCAGCCCGGCCTGCTGGTGGCGTGGCGGCTCGGCCTGTCGTGTCAGCGGCCGCGTCGTCGCGCCGGGTGCGGCCTGCACGATCGCCGGCGCCACCGGGCGCTCGGTGACCACGGGCAGCGGGTCGACGACGGTCGACTTGCCGCCCGCAGGCGCCGGCGGGGTGGGCGCAGCGCGTGTGCCCTGGCGCTGCGCCTGGTCGACCAGTCGCCGGCGTTCGTCGGGCGGCAGTGCCTGGTAGGCCTCCCACTGCGCCCGGCGCTCCTGCGCGCTGAGCGCGCTGGCCTGCTGGAACTGCACCCGCGCGCGCCGGCGCTCGGCCGCGCTCATGGCGGCCCACTCGGTCATGCGCTCCTGCAACAGGCGCTGGTCGTGCGACGAGAAGCGCGGGTATCGCGCCGCCAGTTCGATCCAGCGCTGCTGCTGTTCGTCGTCGAGCGACGCCCACACCGGCGCCAGCGGCGCGAGCACGCGCGCCTGCGACGCGCTGAGCGACTTCCAGGCGACGCTGCCCGGCGCCGCCTTCGGCGCGGCGACTCGCGTCGGCGGCGCCGGCTGCGCCGACGCGACGCCGCCGGTGGCCCAGTGCAGCGCCGTCAACGCGGCCACCGCGCACGCCACGCGCAGTGAGTCCGTACGGTCGGGCTTTCCCATCGCGCGCCGGACTCAGCGCTGCCCGCCCTGGCGCAGGAACTCCTGGAAGCCGGGGTCGGTGTAGGCCGCCGGGGGCAGCACGTCGGTCAGCAGCCTCGCGTCGAACTCGGCGGCGGCGCGCAGTCGCGCCTGCTGTTGGTGCTGGGCGATCGCCCACACCCCGGCGAGCAGCGCCAGCACCGGTATCCAGGCGCCCCAGCGCTGCCACCGCGGCGGGCACGGCACCGACATGCCGGCGCCGATGCCGGCGGCTGCCGGCGCCACCACCGGCGACATGTGTCGCTGCACGCGCGCGAGGGCGACGGCGCGCTGTCGCGCGTGGCGCAGGCGCGCGACGATCGGTGCCGGGGTCTGGGCGACACCGGCGTCGAGCCGCGCGGTCACGCGCGCGGCAAAACGAGCTTCGAGCGACTCGGGCTCGGCGCGGTGGGCTGCGCGGGCGGGCGATGTCATGGGTGTCACGGTGCGATGCCTCGCTGACGGAGGGCCCGCGCCAGTGCGTGCACCGCGCGCGAGCAATGCGTCTTCACGCTGCCTTCGGTACAGCCCATCGCCAGGGCCGTCTCGGCCACGTCGAATTCCTCCCAGTAACGCAGCAGAAAGGCCTCCCGTTGACGCGCCGGCAGCCGGGCGACCTCGTATTCGATCGCCCGCAGCGTCTGCAGGCGCGACACCGTGGTCTCGGCGCCGTCGACGCCGCCTTGCAGCGCGCCGAGGTGCTCGAGCAGGTCGAAGTCGGGGTCGTCGGAGCCGGCCTCGAGCTCGGAGAGATTCTGCATCACGCCGTCGCGCACGCGCTGGCGGCGGAACCAGTCCATCGTCGCATTGCCGAGGATGCGCTGGAACAGCGGCGCGAACTCGGCCGCCGGCCGGTCGGCGTAACGCTCGGCCAGACGGATCATCGCGTCCTGCACGATGTCCAGCGCCGCGTCCTCGTCGCGCACCGCGTAAACGGTGCGCTTGAACGCGCGCTTCTCGACGCTGGCGAGGAAGTCGTCCAGTTCCTTGTCGGTGGCCAAGTCGGGCAGCAGGGGGGCTTGACGGGCCGGCGATTGTGTCATCGTGCCTTTGGCACGCGGCCCGGTGACATAATGCTGCACTCGCACAACGCTCTTTGGGGTCTCGAGCGGGTGCCCGACCCGGGCGCCTCGTTTTTGACCGCGCAGGTTCCGAATCCGCCTCACGAGGGCGCGAGGAGGGGCACCGATGGTTTTTCGTCAGAGAAATTCACTGAGGTTCGACACATGGACATGTCTGCCGCGGAAGTCAAGCGTGCCAGCGTCGCCGACGCCAAGGCACAACCGCAGAACTCCCCCCCCGCCGACCCGAACGGGTCGGAGATCCTGGTTCGCTGCCTGCAGGCCGAAGGGGTCAAGTACCTCTGGGGCTACCCGGGCGGCGCCGTGCTGTACATCTACGACGCGCTGTACAAGCAGGACACGATCGAACACGTGCTCGTGCGCCACGAGCAGGCCGCGGTGCACGCCGCCGACGGCTATGCACGCGCGACCGGCGAGGTCGGCGTCGCGCTGGTGACCTCGGGCCCGGGCGTGACGAATGCCGTCACCGGCATCGCGACCGCGTACATGGACTCGATTCCGATGGTGATCATCACCGGCCAGGTGCCGACGCCGGCGATCGGGCTCGATGCGTTCCAGGAGTGCGACACGGTGGGCATCACGCGCCCGATCGTCAAGCACAACTTCCTCGTCAAGGACGTGCGCGAGCTCGCGCTGACGATCAAGAAGGCGTTCCACATCGCGCGCACCGGCCGCCCCGGGCCGGTGGTCGTCGACATCCCGAAGGACGTGTCGCTGAAGACGGCGCCGTTCCACTACCCCGAGCGCGTCGAGATGCGCTCGTACAACCCGGTGCGCAAGGGCCACGGCGGGCAGATCCGCAAGGCGGTGCAGCTGCTGATGCAGGCCAGGCGGCCCTACATCTACACCGGCGGCGGCGTGATCCTGGGCAACGCGTCGGCCGAGCTGCGCGAGCTGGTCGACCTGGTCGGCGCACCGTGCACGAACACG
Source organism: Azohydromonas sp. (assembly GCF_035325925.1). Taxonomy (NCBI): domain Bacteria; kingdom Pseudomonadati; phylum Pseudomonadota; class Betaproteobacteria; order Burkholderiales; family Sphaerotilaceae; genus Azohydromonas; species Azohydromonas sp. The sequence continues at coordinate 23,194 of NZ_DAOKZA010000048.1, forward strand.
CTGATGGGGCTGGGCGCGATACCGGCCAGCGAGCCGAAGTTCCTCGGCATGCTGGGCATGCACGGGACGTACGAGGCGAACATGACGATGCAGCACTGCGACGTGCTGCTGGCCATCGGCGCTCGCTTCGACGACCGCGTGATCGGCAACCCGCGCCACTTCGCGTCGGTCGAGCGCAAGATCATCCACGTCGACATCGACCCGTCGTCGATCTCCAAGCGCGTGAAGGTCGACATCCCGATCGTCGGCGACGTCAAGGAGGTGCTGGTCGAGCTGATCGCGCAGATCCGAGAGAGCCAGCAGCGCGTCGACGCGCAGGCGCTGAACGCTTGGTGGGGCCAGATCAACGAGTGGCGCCAGCGCGACTGCCTGGCCTATCGCAAGAGCGCCGAGGTGATCAAGCCGCAGCAGGTCATCGAGACGCTGTGGTCGTTGACCCGCGGCGGCGACTGCTACATCACCTCCGACGTCGGCCAGCACCAGATGTGGGCCGCGCAGTTCTACCGCTTCGAGGAGCCGCGGCGCTGGATCAACTCCGGCGGCCTCGGCACGATGGGGGTCGGCCTGCCGTACGCGATGGGTATCAAGCTCGCGAAGCCCGATGCCGACGTGTTCTGCATCACCGGCGAGGGTTCGATCCAGATGTGCCTGCAGGAACTGTCGACCTGCAAGCAGTACGACACGCCGGTGAAGGTCATCTCGCTGAACAACCGCTACCTCGGCATGGTGCGGCAGTGGCAGCAGCTCGACTACGGCGGGCGCTATTCGCACAGCTACATGGACGCGCTGCCAGACTTCGTCAAGCTCGCCGAGGCCTACGGCCACGTGGGTCTGCTCGTCGAGAAGCCGGCCGACGTCGAGCCGGCGCTGCGGGAGGCGATCCGGCTGAAGGACCGCACCGTGTTCCTCGACATCCGTACCGACCCGACCGAGAACGTGTGGCCGATGGTGCAGGCCGGCAAGGGCATCTCCGAGATGCTGCTGGGATCCGAGGACCTGTGACCCGGCGCTGACCCGGCGGGCGAGGCGGCGTCATCGCGCCGCCGCGTGCCCCGGGTGCGGCGCCGGCGAGCCGCCGACGACCCGACCCTTTCTCCCCACTTCGAAGAGCGTGGCCTTGCGGCCCGCCGCTACCGCGGCGGGCACCGGAGAGCGCGAAGGACGAATTCCCATGAGACACATCATTGCACTGCTGCTCGAGAACGAGCCCGGCGCGCTGTCGCGCGTGGTGGCGCTGTTCTCGGCGCGCGGCTACAACATCGAGAGCCTGACGGTGGCACCCACCGAGGACGCATCGCTGTCGCGCATGACCATCGTCACCACCGGCAGCGACGAGGTCATCGAGCAGATCACCAAGCACCTGAACCGGCTGATCGAGGTCGTCAAGGTCGTCGACCTGACCGAGGGCAGCTACACCGAGCGCGAGCTGATGCTGGTGAAGGTGCGCGCGGTGGGCAAGGAGCGCGAGGAGATGAAGCGCATGGCCGACATCTTCCGCGGACGCATCATCGACGTGACCGAGAAGACGTACACGATCGAACTCACCGGCGACGGTGCCAAGCTCGACGCGTTCCTCGTCGCGATCGAGCGCACCGCGATCCTCGAGACGGTGCGCACAGGCGCCAGCGGCATCGGCCGCGGCGAGAGAATCTTGAGAGTTTGAAGCAACCCCGAAGCGCCTCCGGCGCCTGCCCCTCGAGGGGGCGCCGCCAGCGGGCCGGCGAAGCCGGTTCCGCGGCGGCCGCTTGACCGGGCGACTTGCCGCCTGCCCCGCCCATCCGCAAGACTTCCCGTTTGGAGAACACCATGAAGGTCTACTACGACAAGGACGCCGACCTGAGCCTGATCAAGGGCAAGCAGGTGGCCATCATCGGCTACGGCTCGCAGGGCCACGCGCACGCGCAGAACCTGAACGACAGCGGCGTCAAGGTGACGGTCGGCCTGCGCCGCGGCGGCGCCAGCTGGGCCAAGGTCGAGAAGGCCGGCCTGAAGGTCGCCGAGGTCGCCGAGGCGGTCAAGGGTGCCGACGTGGTGATGATCCTGCTGCCCGACGAGCAGATCGCGCAGGTCTACAAGAACGACGTCGAGCCGCACATCAAGAAGGGCGCCTCGCTGGCCTTCGCGCACGGCTTCAACGTGCATTACGGGCAGGTCGTGCCGCGCGACGACCTCGACGTGTGGATGGTCGCGCCGAAGGCGCCGGGCCACACGGTGCGCAACACCTACACGCAGGGCGGCGGCGTGCCGCACCTGATCGCGGTGCACGCCGACAAGAGCGGCAAGGCGCGCGACCTGGCGCTGTCGTACGCCGCGGCCAACGGCGGCGGCAAGGCCGGCATCATCGAGACCAACTTCCGCGAGGAGACCGAGACCGACCTGTTCGGCGAGCAGGCGGTGCTGTGCGGCGGCACGGTCGAGCTGATCAAGGCCGGCTACGAGACGCTGGTCGAGGCCGGCTACGCGCCCGAGATGGCGTACTTCGAGTGCCTGCACGAGCTCAAGCTGATCGTCGACCTCATCTACGAGGGCGGCATCGCCAACATGAACTACTCGATCTCCAACAACGCCGAGTACGGCGAGTACGTGACCGGGCCGAAGATCGTCAATGAGCAGACCAAGGTCGCGATGCGCCAGGCGCTCAAGGACATCCAGACCGGCGAGTACGCGAAGAGCTTCATCCTCGAGAACCGCGCCGGCGCGCCGACGCTGCTGTCGCGCCGCCGCCTGACCGCCGAGCACTCGATCGAGGTCGTCGGCGAGAAGCTGCGCGCGATGATGCCTTGGATCAAGGCCAACAAGCTGGTCGACAAGTCGCGCAACTGAAGTCGCCAAGTGCACGCCGCAGCGGGCCGCCTCGGGCGGCCCGCTTCGTCTCGGCGCTGGCGTATCCTCCGGACCCATGAGCGATTCCACGGTCCACACCGATCCGGACGACGACGAGGTGCACGCGCGCCGGCCGCGCAAGGGCATCTACATCCTGCCCAATCTGTTCACGGTGGCGGCGCTGTTCGGCGGCTTCTACGGCATCGTGATGGCGATGAACGGGCGCTTCGAGCAGTCGGCCATCGGCATCTTCGCGGCGGCGGTGCTCGACAGCCTCGACGGGCGCGTCGCGCGCATGACGAACACGCAGAGCGCGTTCGGCGAGCAGATGGACAGCCTGGCCGACATGGTCAGCTTCGGCGCGGCGCCGGCGCTGATCGTCTACGTCTGGGCGCTCAGCGGGCTGGGCAAGCTCGGCTGGATCGCCGCGTTCATCTACTGTGCCTGCGCGGCGCTGCGGCTGGCGCGCTTCAACACCAACATCGGCATCGTCGACAAGCGCTGGTTCCAGGGGCTGCCGAGCCCGGCCGCGGCGGCGCTGGTGGTCGGATTCATCTGGGTCATGGACGACGCCGGCATTCGCGGCGCGACGCGCATCGACTGGCTGGCCTGGGGCGCCTTCGCGCTGACGCTGTACGCCGGGCTGACGATGGTCACCAACGTGCCGTTCTACAGCTTCAAGGACGTGAACTTCCGCAAGTCGGTGCCATTCATCGTCGTCGTCGCGATCGCGCTGGCGATCGCGCTGATCACGGTGCACCCGCCGACGGTGCTGTTTGCCGTGTTCTGCATCTACGGCTTCTCGGGCTACGCGGTGTACGCGTGGCGTCGCAGCAAGGGCAGGCCGGTGAGCGTGATCGCGACCTCGACCGACGAGCCCGACGAGAAGGGGCTGCACTCCTGAGCACCCGGCCCACCCCCGCGGCCGACCGCCCGAATCGGCGCCGCCTCGATCGTGGCCGGGCCGGCGCGGCGTTCGTGCTACATTTGCCCGATGACGTCGCTCTCGCCGGTCCTGCTGCTACGACTCGGAGTGCCCCGGGCGCGCTGATCGACCTCGTCTGACTGTTTCGCATCAACGGCCCGCATGCCCCTCGCTGCGGGCCGTTCGCTTTCCGAGCCCACCCCTCGACCATGGAGACCACCATGACCGACAAGCTGATCATCTTCGACACCACGCTGCGCGACGGCGAGCAGTCGCCCGGCGCCTCGATGACGAAGGACGAGAAGCTGCGCATCGCGCGCCAGCTCGAGCGGCTGCGGGTGGACGTCATCGAAGCCGGCTTCGCCGCGTCGAGCAACGGCGACTTCGAGGCGGTGAAGTCGATCGCCGACCACATCAAGGAGTCGACGGTGTGCTCGCTGGCGCGCGCCAACGATCGCGACATCGCCCGTGCGGCCGAGGCGCTGACCGGGGCGCCGCGCTCGCGCATCCACACCTTCATTGCGACCTCACCGCTGCACATGGAGAAGAAGCTGCGCATGACGCCCGACCAGGTGTTCGAGCAGGCGAAGCTGGCGGTGCGCTTCGCGCGCAACCTGTGCGGCGACGTCGAGTTCTCGCCCGAGGACGGCTACCGCAGCGAGCCCGACTTCCTGTGCCGCGTGCTCGAGGCGGTGATCGCCGAGGGCGCGACGACGATCAACATCCCGGACACCGTGGGCTACGCGGTCCCCGAGCTGTACGGCAACTTCATCCGCACGCTGCGCGAGCGCATCCCGAACTCGGACCGGGCCGTCTGGAGCGTGCACTGCCACAACGATCTCGGCATGGCGGTGGCGAACTCGCTGGCCGGGGTGAAGATCGGCGGCGCGCGCCAGGTCGAGTGCACGGTCAACGGTCTGGGTGAGCGCGCCGGCAACTGCTCGCTCGAGGAGGTGGTGATGGCGGTGCGCACGCGCCGCGACTACTTCGGGCTCGACGTCGGCGTCGACACCACGCAGATCGTGCCGGCGTCGCGGCTGGTGGCGCAGACCACGGGCTTCGTCGTGCAGCCGAACAAGGCGGTGGTCGGCGCCAACGCCTTCGCGCACGCCAGCGGCATCCACCAGGACGGCGTGCT
>NZ_DAOKZA010000049.1:0-27963 GCF_035325925.1 Azohydromonas sp.
TCGCCCCGGGCGCCTACACCGGCGCCGACCGCAAGGGGCGCGACGGCAAGTTCAAACTCGCCGACGGCGGCACGCTGTTCCTCGACGAGATCGGCGACATGCCCCTGGCGCTGCAGAGCAAGCTGCTGCGCGTGCTGCAGGAGCAGGAGGTCGAGGCGGTGGGCAGCAACCGGCTCGAACGTGTCGACGTGCGCGTGATCGCCGCCACCAGCCGCGACCTGCCGGCGATGGTCGCCGACGGCACGTTCCGCGCCGACCTGTACTACCGGCTCAACGTGTTGCCGATCCGCGTGCCGCCGCTGCGCGAGCGCGCCGGCGACATCGAGGCGCTGGCCGAGGCGCTGATGGACGACATCGCGCGGCGCAGCGGGCTGCCGGCGCGCAGCGTGTCGGCCGACGCGCTCGACTGGCTGGCGCGCCAGACCTGGCCGGGCAACATCCGCGAGCTGCGCAACGTGCTCGAGCAGGCGGCGCTGATGACCGACGACCTGGTGCTGACGGCGACGCACTTCGGCGCGGCGCCGGCGGCCGCGCACCCCGACGCGGCGGCGTCGCCCGTCGTACCGGACCCTGCCGCGCTGCCGCCGGTGACGCCCATGGCGCCCACGACGCCGGGCGTCGGCGCCGACCGCCTGCGCCCGCTGGCCGACCAGGTCGCCGAGGTCGAGCACGCGGCCATCGCCGCGGCGCTGGCGGCCACCGGCGGCAACCGCGTCGCGACCGCGAAGCTGCTGCGCATGTCGCGCGCCGCGCTGTACGACCGGCTCGAACGCTGGCCCGACCTCGACCCCGCCGGCGCGCGCTGAGCGCCGGCCAGGAGACCCCCGCGATGCTCTACGCCGCCTTGAAGACGCTGCACCTGCTGGCCATCGTCGTGTGGATCGGCGGCATGGTGTTCGCGCACTTCTTCCTGCGCCCCGCGGTGGCGGCGCTCGAGCCGCCGCAGCGCCTGCGCCTGATGCACGACGTGCTCGGCCGCTTCTTCGCCGCGGTGCTCGCGGTGGTCGTGCTCGTGCTGGGCAGCGGGCTGGCGCTGATCGGCCTGGCCCACGCGGCCGGCGCCACGATGCCGTGGACCTGGAACGCGATGACCGCGCTGGGCTTGCTGATGATGGCGATCTTCGGCCACATCCGCTTCGCGCTGTACCGCCGGCTGCGCCAGGCCGTGGCCGCCGGCGACTGGCCGCGCGGCGGCGCGGCGATGGCCGGCATCCGCCGCTGGGTCGGCGTCAACCTGGCGATCGGCGTGGCGATCGTCGTGATCGTCGGGATGGGTTGAGGCCCGGCGCGGTCGGCCCGCCGGCGGCGACTTACGCGGGCGCGGCCTTCGACAGCGGCGGCTCGGCCGGTGCCTGCGGCGCCGCCTCGTGGCGGCGGTCGATCCACCAGTCGGTGAACATCGCCGCGCCCCACATCGCGAACAGCGTGACCCAGGCGGTCAGCGTGAACACCGCGGCGCCCGAGACGCCGGCGCCGACCGCGCAGCCGCCGGCGAGCATGCCGCCGAAGCCCATCAGCACCGCGCCGGCGATGTAGCGGCGCATCGCCGGCCCGCCCTGGAAGCCCTCGAGCTTGAGTTCGCCGGCCAGCGCCGCGGCGACGAACGAGCCGATGAACACCCCCGGCACCAGCCCGATGTCGAACTTCAGCGGCTGCCCCGGCGGCGACAGCACCAGCAGCAACACGTCCGACGCCGGGCCGGTGAAGCTCAGGCTCTGCACGCCGATGATCATGTCGAACGACTCGCGCGAGATTGCATAGGTCGCCAGCCAGGCCAGCGCGACCATCGCGCCGACGCCGATGCCGCCGGCCCAGCCCCACGGCGGCACCTTCTGCCGCCGCGCCCAGACCACCGCGGCGGCGAGCCAGACGCCGGCGAACAGCAGCGCGCCGCCGTGGCCGATGCCGGTGATCACGATCAGGTCGCGCGCGCTGCCGCCCTCGACGGTCCACAGCTCGGCCAGCCACAGCCGAAGCGGCGACAGGATGCCGCCCATCGCCGCGGTCGCGGTGACCGCGAACACCAGCCCCGACAGCAGCGAGCGCAGGTTGCCCTGCGCCGCCAGCACCAGCAGCCGGCTCGAGCAGCCGCGCGCGAGGATCATGCCGGCGCCGAACATCGCGCCGCCGACCAGCGCGCCCGAGATGCTGCCGCGCCCGGCGAGCTGGCGCGCGTTCGACACGTCGAGCCAGCCCAGCACGATGAACGCCTGCGTCAGCCCGATCGCGGTGGCGAAGGCGAACAACCACACCGTGAGCTTGCCGCCGGTGGTGTTGCGCGCGAACTCGATCACCGCCGAGCGCAGGCAGAAACGCGACTTCTGCGCGAAGAAGCCGAACAGCACGCCGATCGCCAGCCCGGCGAGCGTGATCGACCACATCTCGCCGACGCGCGCGATGAGCGCGGCCGGCCATTCGGCAGGGTTCATCTTGGGGGACTTGGTTCTATAAGTGCTGAATCATGCACGAATACGTCTGCCCCCGGCTTGACTGCGCTCAACGCGGCGGTGCGCTCGCCGGTCGGGCAGTCGCATCAGGGTTTGCACTGATTCGGTGCGTCGTGGCACGAGCCTTGCGGCTCACAGGGCAACGGAGCGCCGCTGTCGGCGTTTCGGCCCACAGAAACCCGGAGACTGTCCAATGTCCGTACATTTTTCCTCGCACCGCCGCGCCCTCGCTGCTGCTTTGGCGGTCACTGCCTGTTTTTCGGTCACGTCGGGTGCGTTCGCCCAAGGCAAGGGCGAGGTCAGGATCGCGATCATCCAGAGCAAAACCGGGCCCCTCGAGGCCTACGCGAAGCAGGCCATCACCGGTTTCCACATGGGGCTGGAGTACGCGACCGGCGGCACGATGACGGTGGCCGGCAAGAAGCTGGTGGTCATCGAGAAGGACGACCAGGGCAAGCCCGACGTGGGCAAGGCGCAGCTGGCCGCGGCCTACGCCGACGACAAGGTCGACATCGCGGTCGGCCCGACGGCGTCGCCGGTGGCGCTGGCGATGCTGCCGGTGGCCGAGGAGTACAAGAAGATCCTGCTCGTCGAGCCGGCGGTGGCCGACTCGATCACCGGCGACAAGTGGAACAAGTACATCTTCCGCACCGGGCGCAACAGCTCGCAGGACGCCGCCGCCAACGCCGCCGCGCTCGACCAGCCGAACAACGTGATCGCGGTGCTGGCCAACGACAACGCGTTCGGCCGCGACGCGGTCAAGGCGGCCAAGGAGTTCACGAAGAAGGCGAAGATCGTCCACGAGGAGTACCTGCCCGTGGGCACCACCGACTTCACCGCGGGGTTGCAGCGCATCATCGACCGCCTCAAGGACCAGCCGGGCAACAAGTACCTGTCGGTGGTGTGGTCGGGCGCGCCGACGCCGTTCCCGAAGATCGCCGACCTCGAGCTCGACAAGCGCTTCGGCATCAAGCTGGCCACCGGCGGCAACATCCTGCCGGCGATGGTCGCGTACAAGAACTTCGAGGGCATGGAAGGCGCGCTGTACTACTACTTCGGCATCCCGAAGAACCCGGTCAACGAGTGGCTGGTCGCCAACCACTACAGCCGCCACAAGAGCCCGCCGGACTTCTTCACCGCCGGCGGCATGAGCGCGGCGATCGCGGTGGTCGAGGCGCTGAAGAAGACCGGCGGCGACACCGGCGCCAACAAGCTGATCGCGGCGATGGAGGGCATGTCGTTCGAGACGCCGAAGGGCAAGATGACCTTCCGCAAGGAAGACCACCAGGCGATGCAGGACATGTACCACTTCCGCATCAAGAACGACCCGGCGTTCGCCTGGGGCGTGCCCGAGCTGGTGCGCGTGATCAAGGCCGAGGAACTGGACATCCCGATTCGCAACAAGCGCTGAGTCGCCGTCGGCGACCCGGCGTCTCGCGCTGTCCGCACTGCTCCCCCCGCACCCCTGCGGGAGGGGGCGCCAGTCAGAGGAACGAAGCCCGGCCTCGTGCCCGGGCGGGCCCTGCATGCTCGAAACGGTCGACCTCACCATTCGCTTCGGCGGCCACGTGGCCGTCGACCATGTCTCGTGCCGTTTCGCCGCGGGCACGCTGACGGCCATCGTCGGGCCCAACGGGGCGGGCAAGACGACCTACTTCAACCTGATCAGCGGGCAGCTGCCGGCCAGCGAGGGCCGCGTGCGGCTCGACGGCGACGACCTGACCGCGCTGCCGGCGCCGACGCGCACGCGCAAGGGGCTGGGGCGCGCGTTCCAGCTCACGCAGCTGTTCCCCAACCTCACCGTGCTCGAGAACGTGCGGCTGGCGGTGCAGGCGCGCGAGCAGGGCAGGGCTCCGGCGGGCCTGTGGGGCGGCGGCATCGACCTGCTCAGGGTCTGGCTCGACCGCAGCGCCTGGATCGACGAGGCGCACCGGCTGCTGGCGCAGGTGCAGCTCGGCGACAAGGCCGGCGTGCACGCCGCGGCGCTGCCGCACGGCGACCAGCGCAAGCTCGAGGTCGCGCTGCTGATGGCGCTCGACCCCAAGGTCTACATGTTCGACGAACCGACCGCCGGCATGAGCGTCGACGACGTGCCGGTGATCCTCGACCTGATCCGCGCGCTGAAGGCGCGGCGCGACCGCACGATCCTGCTCGTCGAGCACAAGATGGACGTGGTGCGCGAGCTGAGCGACCGCATCGTCGTGCTGCACAACGGCGCGCTGGTCGCCGACGGCGAGCCGGCCGAGGTGATCGCGTCGCCGGTCGTGCAGCAGGCGTACCTGGGCGCGGCGGTCGAGGAGGGCGCATGAACCCGGCTCCGGTGCTGTCGCTGGCCGGCGTGCACACGCACATCGGTGCGTACCACATCCTGCACGGCGTCGACCTCGAGGTGCCCGAGGGGCAGGTGACGATGCTGCTCGGCCGCAACGGCGCCGGCAAGACGACGACGCTGCGCACGATCATGGGGCTGGTGCCGCCCAGCCGCGGCGAGATCATGTTCCGCGGCGAGCCGGTCCACGGACGCGAGACACCCGACATCGCGCAGCGCGGCATCGCCTACGTGCCCGAGACGATGGCCATCTTCACCGACTTGACGGTGCAGGAGAACATCGTGCTGGCCGCGCGCGGCGCGCGTCACGCCGGCGAGCTCGACCGTGCGCGGCTCGACTGGGTCTTCGGCCTGTTCCCGGCGTTGAAGAAGTTCTGGCTGTACCCGGCCGGCAAGCTCAGCGGTGGGCAGAAGCAGATGCTCGCGGTGGCGCGCGCGATCGTCGAGCCGCGCGCGCTGATCCTGATCGACGAGCCGAGCAAGGGGCTGGCGCCGGCGATCGTGCACAACCTGATCTCGGCGCTGCGCGAGCTGAAGGCGCAGAAGACGACGATCCTGCTCGTCGAGCAGAACTTCCAGATGGCCCGCGCGCTGGGCGACACGGTGGCGGTGATGGACGACGGCCGTGTCGTGCACCGCGGCGCGATGGCCGAACTCGCCGACGACGAGGCGCTGCAGCAGCGGCTGCTCGGGCTGTCGCTGGGGGCACACCAATGACGACGACCACGACGACCCGCGTCGCGCCCGACGCCGCGGACGAGGCGATCCCGAAGGCCGGCTTCGACTGGAAGCCGCTGGCGCTGCTGGTGGCGGTGGTCGCGCTCGCGCTGCCGGCCACCGGCAGCATCAGCACCTGGCTGACGCTGACCCTGGCCGGCCTCGCGATGGGGCTGATCTTCTTCGTCATCGCCTCCGGGCTGACGCTGGTGTTCGGCCTGATGGACGTGCTGAACTTCGGCCACGGCGTGTTCATCGCGCTGGGGGCGTTCATGGCCACCAGCGTGATGGGTTATGCGGCCGGTGCCGGCTGGGGCGGCTTCGCTGCGGTGTTCGCGGCGATGGTGGTGGCGATGGCGGTGGCCGGCGCAGTCGGCTGGGCCTTCGAGCGCGTGATTGTGCGCCCGGTCTACGGGCTGCACCTCAAGCAGATCCTGATCACGATGGGCGGGATGATCGTCGGCGAGGAGATCATCAAGGTGATCTGGGGCCCCCTGCAGATCGCGCTGCCGCTGCCCGACGCGCTGCGCGGCGCCTGGTACCTGGGCGAGGCGGCGATCGAGAGGTACCGCGTGCTCGCCGCGGCGATCGGGCTGGCGGTGTTCGCCGCACTGGTGTTCACGCTGTCGCGCACCAAGATCGGCCTGCTGATCCGCGCCGGCGTGCAGGACCGCCACATGGTCGAGGCGCTGGGCTACCGCATCCGGCGGCTGTTCGTCGGCGTGTTCGTCGCCGGCAGCGCGCTGGCCGGGCTGGGCGGCGTGCTGTGGGCGCTGTACCAGCAGAGCGTGGTGCCGCAGATCGGCGCGCAGGTCAACGTGCTGATCTTCATCGTCATCATCATCGGCGGGCTGGGCAGCGTCAACGGCAGCCTGGTCGGCGCACTGCTGGTCGGGCTGATGGCCAACTACACCGGCTTCCTCGCGCCCAAGGTGGCGCTGTTCTCGAACATCGCGCTGATGGTCGCCGTGCTGCTGTGGCGCCCGCAGGGGCTGTACCCGGTGACGAACCGATGAGCGGGCAGACGGTGATGGCGGACGTGCCAGAACGAGTGGCTGTCCTTGGCCCTGAACAGCCCTTCGCGAGAGCCTCCTTGTGGTGGCGTTCGACGGCCAGCGCGGCGAAGCCGGGAGCGGACCGGCCGGTGCGCGCGACGGAGGCGGTCGGCCCGCTGGGCCGACTCCACTGCGATGCTCGGTCGCCTGGCCCGCTGCGTAACTCGCTCCGCGCCCTTCGTGCGCTGCGCCGGGACGGACGCAGCGAGTCAGATGTGGAAGCGCGCTGCGCGCGCGGCCAGCCGCCCTGCGCTTCTCGGCGCCTCCCACGCGCGCCCCGGCCGGCCCGCTCCCAGATTCGCGGAGGCACTCTTGGCATTCGACCGTCAAACACCAACGCGGAAGCCGGCCGAGGACAGTGGGTTCCCTTCTCCGTAAGTAAAGGAGGAGGGGCGGGCGCAGCCCGTCCCGGGGGACATGGAGGAGAAGGGAGCCCGCTGGCCTCGGCTTGCACCACGGTGGCATGCGCCGGCCAGCGGACGCGCACCGACCGCAACGGGCCGACAAGAGCCACCGCGCTGCCGACTCGCGCATGGCCTGCCGGCCCGCGCCACGCGCATGGGAGCCGCTGACGTGATCAACCGCCTGCTTTCGCACGACCTGCCCCGCAGCCGCTGGCTGTCGGCGACGCTGGTCGTCATCCTCGTCGTCCTCGCGCTGGCGCCGTTCCTGTTCCCGGGCGCGAAGTCGATGTCGGTGGTGGCCAAGATCCTGGTGTTCATCCTGCTGGTGGCCAGCTACGACCTGCTGCTGGGCTACACCGGCATCGTCAGCTTCGCGCACACGATGTTCTTCGGCATCGGCGCCTACGGCGTGGCGATCGCCAGCGAACGGCTGGGCGCGGGCTGGGGTGCGGTCGCGCTGGGGCTGGCGGTGGCCATCGTCGTCTCGGTCGCGCTGTCGCTCGTCATCGGGCTGTTCAGCCTGCGCGTGAAGGCGATCTTCTTCGCGATGATCACGCTCGCGGTGGCCACGGCGTTCATGACGCTGGCGTCGCAGCTGTCGGACTTCACCGGCGGCGAGGACGGGCTGTCGTTCCGCAACCCCGAGTGGCTGAGCCCGAGCTTCGAGCCCTTCGACACCGAGGTGTTCGGCCTGCTGATCGACGGCAAGGCGATCACCTACTGGCTGCTGTTCGTCGCGGTGCTCGTGCTGTTCCTGCTGCTGCTGCGCATCGTCAACAGCCCGTTCGGCCGCGTGCTGCAGGCGATCCGCGAGAACGACTTCCGCGCCGAGGCGATCGGCTACCGCACCGTCGTCTACCGCACGCTGAGCAACGTGCTCGCGGCGCTGTTCGCGACGATCGCCGGCGCGCTGCTCGCGCTGTGGCTGCGCTACGTCGGGCCCGACACCACGCTGAGCTTCGAGATCATGCTCGACATCCTGCTCATCGTCGTGATCGGCGGCATGGGCACGCTGTACGGTGCGGTGATCGGCTCGGTGCTGTTCGTGCTGGCGCAGAACTACCTGCAGGACCTGCTGAAGGTCGGCGCCGGCGCCGTCGAGGGCGTCCCGGTGCTGGCGCAGGTGATCAGCCCCGACCGCTGGCTGCTGTGGCTGGGCGTGCTGTTCGTGCTGTCGGTGTACCACTTCCCGACCGGCATCGTCGGGCGGCTGCGCGCGCTGGCGCTGAAGGTGCGGCCATGAGCGCGCCGGGCCGCTCCCGAGCGCTCGTCCCGCAGCGCGCAGCGCGGAGGGTCGTGCCATGCGCGCCGGGCCGCTACCAAGCGCTCGTCCCGCAGCGCGCAGCGCGGAGGTTGGCGCCGTGAACGCGACGATGACGTCGAACTACCGCACCTGCGAAGGCCGCGAGATCCACTACACCGAGTGGGGCGCGAGCGGCGCCGAGGTCGTCGTCGCGTGGCACGGGCTGGCGCGCACCGGGCGCGACATGGACCACATCGCCGCGCACCTCGCGCCGCGCTGGCGCGTGATCTGCCCCGACACGATCGGCCGCGGCTTCAGCCAGTGGAGCCCGAGGCCCGAGGCCGAGTACTGCCTGGCGTTCTACGAGAAGCTGGCCGTGTCGCTGCTCGACCAGCTCGGCGTGCGCGACTGCGTGTGGCTGGGCACCTCGATGGGCGGCGCAATCGGCTTGAAGGCCGCGGCCGGCAGCCTGCGCGGGCGCATCCGACGTCTGGTGCTCAACGACATCGGCCCCGAGCTGGCGCCCGCGGCGGTTGAACGCATCCGCACCTACGCCGGCAACCCGCCGGCGTTCGCGACGCTGCGCGAGCTCGAGCAGTACTTCCGCACCGTCTACGCGCCGTACGGCTGGCTGTCCGACCCGATGTGGCGGCTGCTCGCCGAGACCTCGGCACGGCGGCTGCCCGACGGACGCTGGACGCCGCACTACGATCCGGCGATGGTGCAGCAGTTCGTGCACCACCCGCGCGACTACGACCAGTGGGCCGCGTGGGACGCGCTCGACGTGCCGGTGCTGTGCCTGCGCGGCGAGCACTCGGACCTGCTGCTGCCCGAGGTCGCCGAGGCGATGCGCACGCGCGGGCCGCGCGCGGTCGTCGCGACGATCGCCGGCTGCGGCCACGCCCCGGCGCTGAACACGCCCGAGCAGTACGCGCTGGTCGAGCGGTTCCTGGCCGGGGGGTGACGCGGTCCGGCTCAGGTCGACGCGGCGCGGCGCGTGCCGGTGCGCTTGCCGCCCGCACGGCGTGCCGTCGCAGGGGCGGCTGCCTGCGCCTTGCCTGCAGCCGCCTTCTTGCGCGGTGCCGCGCGCCGCGCCGCGCCAGCGGGCGCGTCCTCGGCCGGCGCGCCGGCGCCCGTCGCCTCGGCAGCCGCGTCGCGGCGCTGCCGCGCGGCGCCGCGCGGCAGCGGCAGCACCGCGCGCAGCAGCGCGGCGCAGTCGTCGAGGCCCATCACGCGCGGCACCGGGTAGTTCAGGTCGGCCTCGCGGCACGCGGCCCGTGCCAGCGCCTCGACGTCGTCTGCCCGCAGCGCGTCGAGCCGGCGCGGGATGGCCAGACGGTCGTTGAGCGACTGCACCGCGTCGACGAAGCGCTGCGCGGCCACCGCGTCGGCGACGTCGTCGCCGGCGGCGCCGACATGCCGCGCCAGCGCCGCCAGCCGCGGCGCCGCGGGGCCGAGCGAGAAGCGCAGCACGTGCGGCAGCATGATCGCGTTGGCCAGCCCGTGCGGCGTGTGGTAACGCGCGCCGAGCTGGTGCGCGATCGCGTGCACGTTGCCGACGTTGGCGCGCGTGAAGGCCATGCCGGCATAGGTGGCGGCCAGCGCCATGCGCTCGCGCGCGAGCAGGTCGTCGCCCTGCGCGAAGGCGCGCGGAAGGTGCGTGAACACCATGCCCGCGGCGGCCAGTGCCAGGCGGTCGGTGGCGGGCGAGGCCCACTGGCTGATGTAGGCTTCGACCGCATGCGTCAAGGCATCCATGCCGGTGGCCGCGGTCACCGCCGGCGGCAGCCCGGTCATCAGCGTCGGGTCGAGCGCGGCCATGTCGGGCACGATGCGCGTGTCGGCGACCACCAGCTTGCGCTGCTGCTCGGGGTCGGAGATCACCGCGGCGACGGTCACCTCGGAGCCGGTGCCGGCGGTGGTCGGCACCGCGTAGATCGGCACCGGCCCGTGCAGGCCGCGGAAGTAGCCGGCCAGCGCCGCCGGCTTCTTGCGGTTCGCGGCGGCCATCGCGATGACCTTGGCCGCGTCGATCACCGAGCCGCCGCCGACCGCGAGCACCGCGTCGCAGGCGTCGCGGCGCATCAGCTCGAGCCCGCGCTCGACCACCGGGATCGGCGCGTCGGGTTCGACCTCGTCGAACACGACGAAGCCGCGTCCGACGCGCTGCAGCGCGTCGGTCAGCGGCGCGAGCAGCCCCAGGCGGACGATCTGCGCGTCGGTGACGACGAGGATCCTGCGGTGGCCGAAGTCGCCCAGCGCCTCGGCCAGCCGCACCGCGGCGCCCGGCCCTACCATCAGCACCGGTTGCGGGATCGGCACGAGCCGGGTCACGGCGCCTGCGGCGCGCTTGAGGGCCGGCAGGCCCATGTGGCGGGCGAGGTCGCCGATCGTGTGGCTGATCACGGGATGGTCTCCATCATGAAGTCGAAAACGCCGCGCCGGGGCGCGGCCACCAGGGCGAGAGTATGAAGACCGTCGTCGGCATCAGCTTGGGTTCGAGCAAACAGGACTTCGATTTCACCACCCGCTTCCTCGGTCAGCGGCTGCACGTGCAGCGCCTGGGCACCAACGGCAGCCTGGAGCGCGCGCTGAAGCTGGTGACGCAGTGGGACGGCAACGCCGCGGCGATCGGCGTCGGGCTGGTCAAGGACAGCGACGGGTTCGGCGCGCGCACCGACCACCACGCCGACAAGCTCGCCGCCGCCGCCGAGCGCACGCCGCTGACCACCGGGGCACGGCTGGCCGACATCGTGCAGGAATGGGCGGTGCGCCACGCGCAGGCCGAGCTGGGCCACTACTTCGACAACGCGCGCGTGCTGTTCTTCTCGGGGCTGGCCGGCCGCAAGCTGGCGCACGCGATGTCGGAGTACACCGAGAACCTGCGCTTCGCCGACCCGCTGCTGCAGCTCGGCGTGCCCAAGCTGCTCGGCTCGCTCGACGCGCTGCAGCTGTACGCCAGCGGCGCGCACCTGGTCGCCGACTGGGTGCCGCCGCGGCTGACGCCGGCGCCGCTGCTGGCGCAGTGGTCGCAGCACGTGCTGCGCCACGCGATGCGCAAGGCCACCGTGGTCGTCGCGCCGGTGCACGAACTCGACGCCTTCGGCGCGCAGGAGCTGGCGGGCAAGACCGTCGTCACCTCGACCGTCAGCGACAAGCGGCTGGCCGCGCTCGCCAGGAAGGGCGTGCAGATGGTCATCGACGGTGCGCCGCTGGTCGAGGGCCACGTCATCGCGCCCGACCTGCTGCACGCGATGATCGTCGCCGCGCGCCGTAAGCCGCCGCAACAGATCCTCGAGGACGACCTGCTCGAGATCCTCGCCGGCCTGCAGCTGGCGCCGCGCATCCTGTACCCGAACGGCTTGCGGCGCGTCAACCGCTTCGCCTTCGTGATCCACCCGCTGTCGCAGGAGTACTTCAAGGTCGTCAAGCCGGTCGAGGTCCTGTCGCAGTTCTCGCCGCCGCTGTTCATGGACACGCTGGAGAAGGTGCTGGCGTACGCACCGCCGTTCGTCTACTCGCGCGTCACCGGCGTGCGCAGCCCCACCGGCGTCGAGGCCGAGGGCTGGCTGATCAGCGTCGGCGGCACGCCGCACGAGATCATGAGCCACCCGCCCGAGTTCACCTACAAGCGGCTGCTCGCCGCCGCCGAGATGGCCAAGCGGCTCGGCGCGCAGATCATGGGGCTCGGCGCGTTCACGAAAGTCGTCGGCGACGCCGGCGTCACGGTGGCCCGCCGCGCGCCGCTGCCGATCACGACCGGCAACAGCTACAGCGCCTCGGCCGCGCTGTGGGCCGCGCACGACGCGCTGCTGCGCCTGGGCCTGCTGCCGCCGCCGAGGGGCAAGGAGCGCGTGAGGTTCAAGGCCATGGTGGTCGGCGCGACCGGCGCGATCGGCGCCGCGTGCTCGCGGCTGCTGGCGCGCGCCGCCGAGGAGATCTACCTCGTGTCGCCCGAGACGGCCAAGCTGCTCGCGCTGAAGGAGTCGATCCTCAAGGAGAGCCCCGGTGCGACGGTGCACCTGGCCGCGCGCACCGACCGCCACCTCGGCGAGATGGACATGATCGTCACCGCCACCTCGGGCGCGGGCAAGAAGGTGCTCGACATCATGAAGGTCAAGCCCGGCTGCGTGATCACCGACGTCGCGCGCCCGCTCGACCTGCCGCCGGAGGAAGTCGTCAAGCGCCCCGACGTGCTGGTCATCGAGTCGGGCGAGATCCAGCTGCCGGGCGAACCGAAGATGAAGCACATCGGCCTGCCGCCCGGCGTGACCTACGCGTGCCTCGCCGAGACGATCGTGCTCGCGCTCGAGGGCCGCTTCGAGAACTTCACGGTCGGCCGGCAGATCGAGTGGGAGAAGGTGCGCGAGATCTACCAGCTGGGCCTCAAGCACGGCATGAGGCTCGCCGCGATCAGCGGCGTGCACGGCGTGATCACCGACGACGACATCGCGCGTGTTCGCGAGCTGGCGCTGGCCGCCCGCGCTCGGCAGGGCGCGGGGCGCGCGGCGAAGGGGCCGCCTCGGCGCGCGACGGGGGCGAAGAAGGCGTCGGCCCGGCCGCGGCGCGCACCGGCGCCGGGCTGACGCGCCTGCGCTCAGCGCCGCCCGAACATCATCTGCCGCGCCAGCGCCGACTTCAGCGGCGCGGCGGCCTGCAGCGCGGCCAGCGCGACGCCGCGCGCCGCGCTCAGCCCTGGCCAGCGCCAGGTGAAGCTGCGCGCGAGGAAGTCGGTCGCGGCGATCATGCTCCAGCGGTCGGGCGCGCGCGCCCACTCGACGCGGCGCAGCGCCGCGTCGACGCCGGTCGCGTCGCGCAGGTCGCGCAGCGCGTGCACCAGCGCGAAGGCGTCGCGCAACCCCAGGTTCAGCCCCTGCCCGGCCACCGGGTGAAGCGTCTGCGCGGCGTTGCCGATGCGCACCGTGCGGCCGTGCACCAGCGTGCGCTCGGCGTTGAGCCCGAGCGCGAAGGCCTTCAGCGGCGACAGCGCGACGACGCGCCCGGCGGCTTCGGGCAGCCGCGTGTTGATCACCGCGATGCGCTGCGTGTCGTCGAGCGCGCCCACCGGGTCGTCGGCGCTGGCCACGCACCACACCAGCGCGGCGCGTCGCGCGCCGTCGCTCGACGCCGGCAGCGGCAGCAAAGCCAGCGGCCCCTCGCGCGTGAAGCGCTCGAACGCGACGCCCGGCGCGGCGCCTTCGAGCGTCGCGGTGCCGACCCAGGCGGTCTGGCCGTAGTCGTGCGCGATCGCCTTGCGCGCCTGGTCGGCGAACACGCCGCCCTCGGCGACGACGGCCAGGTCGAAGCGTTCGGCGATGCCGGCGTCGACCTCGACGCCGGCATCGCCTTCGAGCGGCTTGACCGCGCGCACCGGGTGCCCGAAGCGCGTGTGCAGGCGCTGCGGCCCGGCCTGCGCGCAGGCGAACCATGCGGCCTGCATCGGCGCGACCAGCGCGCCGTAAGCGAGCACCGCGCCGAGCATCGGCACCGCCTCGTCGGCGGCGCGGATGCGCACCTCGGCCTGGCGCAGGCCCGCCAGCGGCAGCTCGAGCGTCGGCGGCGCCTGCGACACGTGCACCTCGGCGATCGGCTGCGCCACGTCGAGCGGCCACGCGCCGAGGCGACGCAGCAGCTGCACGCTGCCCAGCGACAGCGCCAGCGTGCGCGGGTCGCGCGCGACGTCGTGCCCGGGCGTGCGCGCGTCGAACAGCGTGACCTCGGCCGCCGGCAGCGCCTGCGCGGCGCGCAGCGCCAGCGCGAGCCCGGCGGGCCCGGCGCCGATCACCGCCAGCCGCAGCGCCGGCGCCGGGGTGCGCAGCGATTGACCTTGCATCGGCGCATTCTCGCGCGGCTTTGCGACACTCGCCGCCTCGCATCGAACGTGTCCAACATCGGGAGTCGAACACCATGCGTTACCGCCGTCTGGGCCACGCCGGGCTGAAGGTCAGCGAGCTGTCGCTGGGCTCGTGGGTGACCTACCACAACCAGGTCGACGTCGACGCCGCGGTCGAGATGATGGCCGCCGCCTACGACGCCGGGGTCAACTTCTTCGACAACGCCGAGGTCTACGCCGGCGGTCGCAGCGAGGAGATCATGGGCGCGGCGCTCAAGCGGCTGGGCTGGCCGCGGCTGAACTACGTCGTCAGCACCAAGTTCTTCTGGGGGCTGGACCGCAGCGGCGACGCGGTCAACCGCAAGGACACGCTCAACCGCAAGTACCTGATGCAGGCGATCGACGGAAGCCTGAAGCGCTTCGGGCTCGACCACGTCGACCTCGTGTACTGCCACCGCCCCGACCCGGCGACGCCGATCGAGGAGACGGTGCGCGCGATGAGCGACATGATCACCCAGGGCAAGGCGCTGTACTGGGGCACCAGCGAGTGGTCGGCGGCCGACATCCGCGCCGCCTGGGAGGTGGCCGAACGCCACCACCTGCACAAGCCGGTGGTCGAGCAGCCGCAGTACCACCTGTTCCACCGCCGGCGCGTCGAGCAGGAGTACGTGCGGCTGTACGAGGACATCGGCCTGGGCCTGACCACCTGGAGCCCGCTGGCGTCGGGGCTGCTGAGCGGCAAGTACCGCGACGGCGTGCCGCCGGGCAGCCGCGGCGCGATGGACAACCTGGCGTTCCTGCGCGACGGCCTGACCGACCGCGCGAAGAACGACACCGTCGCGCAGCTCGCGCCGATCGCCGCCGAGATCGGTGCGACCACCGCGCAGCTGGCGATCGCCTGGTGCACGAGGCACCCGCGCGTGTCGAGCGTGATCACCGGCGCGTCGCGCGTCGACCAGCTGCGCAGCAACCTCGGCGCGCTCGAGGTCGCCGATAGGCTCAGCGCCGAGCTGATGGCGCGCATCGACGCGCTGACCGCACCGCTGGCGCAGTAGCCGCGCTCATTTCGCGCTCATTCCGCGTTCAGCGCGGCCAGCCGCTCGGGCGTGCCGACGTCGGCCCAGCGGCCGCGATAGCGCTCGGCGCCGAGCGCGCGGCGTGCGATCGCGGCTTCCAGGTACGGGCGCAGCGGCGCGCGCTCGCCGACGCGCACGTCTTGCATCAGCGTGTCGACGAAGGCGGCGCCGAACAGCCCCAGGCTGCCCCAGGTCAGGCGCGGCTCGGTGTCGGTGGTGGCCAGAGCGTCGCGGATGCCGAAGTCGCCTTGCGGGTGGTGCGGCGGGTTGTCGACCAGCCACAGCCGCGCGAGTTGGCCGCTGGCGGCGAAGTCGCGCACCGCGTCGGCGGCGAAGTCGAAGTCGGGCGCGAACACGTCGCCGGCGACGACCCAGAAGCGCTCGCCGAGCTGCGGCAGCGCCTTCTTCATGCCGCCGGCGGTCTCGAGCGCGCCGCCGTGGTCGCGGCCCTCCATCGAATACGCGATCGACAGCCCGAAACGCGTGCCGTCGCCCAGCGCGGGCGCGAACTGGCCGTCGAGCCACGCGGTGTTGATCACCACCTCGCGCACGCCGGCGCGCGCCAGCGCCTCGAGGTGCCACTCGATGAGCCGCTTGCCGCGCACCTGCAGCAGCGGCTTGGGCGTGACGTCGGTCAGCGGGCGCATGCGCTCGCCACGGCCGGCGGCGAGGATCAGCGCGGTCGGCGGGGCGATCGTCATGCGCCGCCAGTGTAGGCAACATCGCGGGCGCGGCGCCCGCGGGCTTGAGACAAGTCAAGACCGTCGCGCCCGGTCGCAGGCAAGCTGGGGGCCTCGGGGCCGTGATCCCGCACCTCTAGAATTCGGGGTTTCCCCGCTGGCGTCGTCCCACTCGCATGAGCCCAACCCTCGACACCCCGCGCGCGGCGACCGCCGTCGACAAGCTGATGGCCGACGCGATCCGCGCGCTGGCGATGGACGCGGTGCAGCAGGCCAACTCCGGCCACCCGGGCGCGCCGATGGGCATGGCCGAGGTCGCGGTCGCGCTGTGGGGCCGGCACCTGAAGCACAACCCGCTCGACCCGCGCTGGCCCGACCGCGACCGCTTCGTGCTCAGCAACGGCCACGGCTCGATGCTGCTGTACGCGCTGCTGCACCTCAGCGGCTACGACCTGCCGATCGACGAGCTCAAGCGTTTCCGCCAGCTTCACAGCAGGACCCCCGGGCATCCTGAGGTCGGCGTCACACCCGGCGTCGAGACCACCACCGGCCCGCTCGGGCAGGGCGTCGCCAACGCGGTGGGCATGGCGCTGGCCGAGAAGCTGCTGGCCGCCGAGTTCAACCGTCCGGGCCACGCCGTCGTCGACCACCGCACCTGGGTGTTCCTCGGCGACGGCTGCCTGATGGAAGGCGTCAGTCACGAGGCCTGCGCGCTGGCCGGCGCGTGGAAGCTCGACAAGCTGGTCGCGATCTACGACGACAACGGCATCAGCATCGACGGCCCGGTCGCGCCGTGGTACGTCGACGACGTCGGCCTGCGCTTCGCCGGCTACGGCTGGCGCGTGATCGGCCCCGTCGACGGGCACGACGTCGCGGCGATGGACGCAGCGATCCGCGAGGCCAAGACGCCGTGCGGCCGCCCGACGCTGATCGTCGCGAAGACGACGATCGGCAAGGGCTCGCCGAACCGCGCCGGCAGCGCGAAGGCGCACGGCGAGGCGCTCGGCGCCGACGAGGTCAGGCTCACGCGCGAGGCGCTGGGCTGGCCGCACGCGCCGTTCGCGATCCCCGCGGCCGTCTACGCGGCCTGGGACGCGAAGGCCGCCGGCGCCGCCGCGCAGGCCGCGTGGCACGACCGCCTGGCCGCGTACCGCGCCGCGCACCCCGAACTGGCCGCCGAATTCGAGCGCCGCATGGCGGGCCGGCTGCCGGCGGGATTCGCGCAGGTCGCGGTCGACGCCGCGGTGGCGGCGCACGCGCAGGCGCAGACGGTGGCCACGCGCAAGGCGAGCCAGATCGCGCTCGAGGCGTTCACGAAGGCGCTGCCCGAACTGCTCGGTGGCAGCGCCGACCTGACCGGCTCGAACCTGACGAACACCCCGCACACGCCGGCGCTGCGTTTCGGCGCCGACGGCGCGCCGAACGGCGGCCGCCACATCAACTACGGCGTGCGCGAGTTCGGCATGGCCGCGGTGATGAACGGCATCGCGCTGCACGGCGGGTTCATCCCCTACGGCGGCACGTTCCTGACCTTCTGCGACTACAGCCGCAACGCGATCCGCATGGCTGCGCTGATGAAGCAGCGCGTGGTGCACGTGTTCACGCACGACAGCATCGGGCTGGGCGAGGACGGGCCGACGCACCAGAGCGTCGAGCACGCGGCCAGCCTGCGGCTGATCCCGGGGCTCGACGTGTGGCGCCCGGCCGACACCGCCGAGACGGTGATCGCGTGGACGATGGCGCTGGGCCAGCCCACGCGCCCGAGCGCGCTGCTGCTGTCCCGGCAGAACCTGCCGTACGCGCCGAAGTCCGCGCTCGACGACATCGCCAAGGGGGCGTACGTGCTGGCCGAGCCCGGCGAGGTCGGGCTGAAGAAGAAGCCGCAGGCGGTGATCGTCGCCACCGGCAGCGAGGTGCAGCTGGCGCTGCACGCGCAGCAGCTGCTGGCGCAGCAGCACGGCATCGCGGTGCGCGTGGTCAGCATGCCCAGCACCACGGTGTTCGACCGCCAGGGCGCCGACTACAAGACCGAGGTGCTGCCGCCGAAGCTGCCGCGCATCGCCGTCGAGGCCGGCGTGACCGACTTCTGGTGGAAGTACGGCTGCGCCGCGGTGGTCGGCATCGACACCTACGGCGAGAGCGCGCCCGCGCCGGCGCTGTTCGAGCACTTCCACTTCACGGCGCGCAACGTCGCCGACACGGTGCGCCAGGTCCTCTCGTCGCAGTGATCGTCGCCAACCTTCGTTTCCCAGGAGATCCGTCATGACCATCCGCGTAGGCATCAACGGCTTCGGCCGCATCGGGCGCATGGTGTTCCGCGCCGCGCACAAGCACTTCGGCGACGACGTCGAGATCGTCGCCATCAACGACCTGCTCGAGCCCGACTACCTGGCGTACATGCTGCGCTACGACAGCGTGCACGGGCGCTTCAAGGGCGAGGTCGCGGTCGACGGCCACACGCTGATCGTCGACGGCCGCAAGATCCGACTGACCGCGGTGAAGGACCCGGCCGAGCTGAGGTGGGGCGACGTCGGCGCCGACGTGGTCGTCGAGTCGACCGGCCTGTTCCTCACGCTCGACACCTGCCAGAAGCACCTCGACGCCGGCGCGAAGAAGGTCATCCAAAGCGCGCCTTCGAAGGACGACACGCCGATGTTCGTCTACGGCGTCAACCACGACACCTACGCCGGGCAGACGATCATCAGCAACGCGTCGTGCACGACCAACTGCCTGGCCCCGGTGGCCAAGGTGCTCAACGACCAGTTCGGCATCGCGCGCGGGCTGATGACCACGGTGCACGCGGCCACCGCGACGCAGAAGACCGTCGACGGCCCGAGCAACAAGGACTGGCGCGGCGGGCGCGGCATCCTCGAGAACATCATCCCCAGCAGCACCGGCGCGGCGAAGGCGGTGGGCAGGGTGATCCCCGAGCTGAACAAGAAGCTCACCGGCATGTCGTTCCGCGTGCCGACCTCGGACGTGTCGGTGGTCGACCTGACCGTCGAACTGAAGAACGCCACCAGCTACGACGCGATCTGTGCCGCGATGAAGGCCGCCAGCCAGGGCGCGATGAAGGGCGTGCTCGGCTACACCGAGGACAAGGTCGTCGCCACCGACTTCCGCGGCGAGAGCTGCACCAGCGTGTTCGACGCCGACGCCGGCATCATGCTCGACCCCACCTTTGTCAAGGTCGTCGCCTGGTACGACAACGAGTGGGGCTACTCGTGCAAGGTGCTTGAGATGGCGCGCGTGATCGGACGCTGACCGCCGCGCGCGTCGCGATGGGGCCGCCGGCGAGGCGGCCCTTCTCTTTCACGCCACCGGACCGCGACGCGGGTCTGGGCACAATCGCCGCGTCCGGTGCCGCCCGATGCCGACGCCCTGACCGAGCCCGCCCGACCATGCCGCCGACCCCCGCATTCACGCCCGTCCGCCGCGCCGCCGTTGCGCTGATGCTCGCCGCCGTCGGCGCCGCGGCCACGGGTGCGCCGGCCGTCGAGCGCGGGCCGACCGCGGCACGCGCGGCAACGCCGGACGACGGCGGCGCGCGCGTGATCGTGCGCTTCAAGCCCGGCGCCGTCACCGAGCGCGCGCTCGCCGCGGCGCGTCCGGGCGTCGAGCCGGCGCTGCGCATGGCGCGCCTGCTGTCGCTGCGCCGCGGCATCGCGCTGGTCGACGGGCCCAGCATCGACGCGCGCACGCAGGTCGTGTTCGGCGCGGGCATCGGCGCCGAGGCGCTGGCGGCGCGGCTGGCCGGCGACGACGGCGTCGAGTGGGTCGAGGTCGACCGCCGCCAACGCGTCGCGCAGGTGCTGCCGAACGACCCGCGGCTGCCGGGCGGGCAGTCGACGACGCCGGCCGCCGGGCAGTGGTACCTGCGCACGCCCGACGGCGCCGAAGGGGCCGCGATCGACGCCGTCGGCGCCTGGTCGGTCACGCGCGGGCAGCCCGGCGTGGTCGTCGCGGTCGTCGACACCGGGGTGCGCTTCGACCACCCCGACCTCGGCCACGCCGCCGAGGGCGGCAAGCTGCTGCCGGGCTACGACTTCGTCAGCGACGCGGCGATCGCCAACGACGGCGACGGCCGCGACGCCGATCCGTCCGATCCGGGCGACTGGGTCACCGCGGCCGACGACGCCGGCGGCGCGTTCGAGGACTGCGGCGTCGCCGACAGCAGTTGGCACGGCACGCAGGTCGCCGGGCTGGTCGGTGCGGCGACCGACAACGGCATCGGCATCGCCGGCGCCGGCTGGGACGTGCGCGTGCTGCCGGTGCGCGCGCTCGGCAAGTGCGGCGGCTACGTGTCCGACATCGCCGCCGGCGTGCGCTGGGCCGCCGGGCTGAGCGTGCCCGGCGTGCCGGCCAACCC
Organism: Azohydromonas sp.; assembly: GCF_035325925.1. Lineage (NCBI taxonomy): Bacteria > Pseudomonadati > Pseudomonadota > Betaproteobacteria > Burkholderiales > Sphaerotilaceae > Azohydromonas > Azohydromonas sp. The sequence continues at coordinate 20,154 of NZ_DAOKZA010000049.1, forward strand.
GCACCCGGCGCGCGTGATCAACCTCAGCCTGGGCTCGGCCAATGCCTGCGACCGCGGCTACCAGGGCGCGATCGACGCCGCGCGCGCCGCCGGTGCGGTGGTCGTCGCCGCCGCCGGCAACGAGGGCGTCGCCGTGAACCAGCCGGGCAACTGCGCCGGCGTGGTCACGGTCGCCGGGGTGCGGCACAGCGGCACCAAGGTCGGCTACTCGAACCTCGGGCCGCAGGTCACGCTGGCGGCGCCGGCGGGCAACTGCGTGAACCTCACCGGCACCTGCGTGTACCCGCTGACGACGACCTCGGACGCCGGCACGACGACGCCGCTCGCGCCGAGCTACACGGGTGGCGAGGCCGACGCGACCCTCGGCACGAGCTTCGCGTCGCCGCTGGCCGCTGCCGCTGCGGCGCTGGTGCTGTCGGTGCACCCGGCGCTGACGCCCGACGCAGTGGCCGCGCGGCTGCGTGCCACCGCGCGTGCGTTCCCGCCGCATGTCGACGATCCGTCGATCCCGGCCTGCCGCGTTCCCGCCGGGTTCGACGACGCCGCGCAGGACAGCGAATGCCACTGCAGCAGCGACACCTGTGGCGCCGGCCTGCTCGACGCGGCCGCCGCGGTGGCCGCGGCGCAGGCGCCCGCGGCGGCGATCGGCGCGGTGCCGGCGGCGCCGCGGGTCGGCGCGCCGGTGGCGCTCGACGCCGGCGCGTCGAGCGCCGCGCTGGGCGCGCAGATCGTCGCCTGGCGCTGGGCGCTCGAGGCCGGCAGCGCCGGCTTCGACGGACCCGTCGACGCACGCACCGCGACGCTGCGCGCCGACGCCGCCGGCACGCTGCGCGTGCGGCTGACGGTGACCGACGACCACGGCCGCGAGGACAGCGCGCGCATCGAACTGGTCGCGTCGGCCGCGGGCGGGGACGGTGGCGGCGGCGCCAGCCACCCCGGCTGGCTGCTCGCTCTGGCGCTGGCCGTGGCCGCGCTGGCGCGCACCGGTCGGCGCTGAACCGTCAGTCGGCGGGGTCGGACGCCGCCGACGCCGGCGATGCGGGCGCGGCCACCGCCGGTGGCGACCCGTCGCGCACGACGCGCACCGCGTCGGCGGCGATCTGCCGGCTGAGCCGCTCGGGCTCGCGCGGGCCGTCGACCGCGACGCCCAGCAGCGCCGGCAGCCAGCCGGCGTTCCAGCCCCACAGGCCGACGTTGACCAGCAGCAGCGCCAGCACCAGCGTGCGCATCAGCCGTCGCGCTCCGACGCGGCCGGGCGCACGCTGACGTCGCCGCTGGTGATCTCGTGCAGCCGGCCGTCGGCGCTGCGCACGCGCAGCGCCCCGTTGGCGCGCACGCCCAGCGCGATCCCCTCGGCGGCACCGGGCGATGTCGTCGTCACCGGTTGCCCGCACAGCAGGTCGCGCAGCGCATAGGCGTCGGCGAAGGCGGCGAAGCCCGCGCGCTCGTAGCGCCGCAGCCCCAGCGCCAGCGCCGGGACGACGCGGTGCAGCGCGGCGGGGGCGGTGGCGCGCGCGTCGAGTTCCTGCAGGCAGGCGTAGCCGCTGGTCAGATCGTGCACCGGCTGCGGCGCGACGTTCAGGCCCACGCCGACGACCGCCATGCGGTTGCGACCCACCGCAACGGTCTCGATCAGGATGCCGCCGAGCTTGCGCCCGCGCCCCGGCGCGTCGATCAGCCACAGGTCGTTCGGCCACTTCAGCCCGATGCGCGGCGCACGCCCGGCGTCGGGCGGATCGAGCGCGTCGGCCAGCGCGACGCCGACCGCCAGCGACAGCCCAGACCAGTCGGCCGGCGCCAGCGGCAGGCTCAGCGAGAAGGTCAGCGACGCGCCGGCCTGCGACTGCCATGGCCGGCCCAGGCGCCCGCGCCCGTGCGTCTGTTGCTCGGCGACGAGCAGGCACGGCTGCGTGTCGCCGAGGCGCCGGCCGTGCGGCAGCGCGGGCATCGCGGGCAGCGCCTGCAGCGCGTCGAGCGCGCCCGGCGCGGTGATCGGCTGGTCGGGCCAGCCGCTGGACTCGCGCGCGCGGTCGAGCAGCACCGTGTTCGTCGACTCGCAGCGTGCCACCACCTCGACGGTGACACCCGGCAGCAGCGGCTGCAGCTGCTGCCACAGCCGTTCGGCGTCCCACGCGAGCGGCCGACCGGCGGCCGGGGGCAGCGCGTTCATCGCCGTCTCGTCACGCCACGGAGCACGCGTGCGGCGGGGCCGGGCACGGCGCGTACGTTCACGCCCGGCCCCGGCGCTTCGGGGCGAGCATCGTGCCGCGGCAGCCGGGTTTGCCGCAGTGGCAGGCGTACTCGCGCTTGACCTTGGCGGTGTGGCGGCCCTCGAGCATCAGCCGGTAGTCGTAGAACAGTTCCTCGCCCGCGGCGATGTCGCGCAGCGCCCTGACGAACACGCGGCCGTCGACCTCGTCGGTGTCGCAGTTGGGCTCGCAGGCGTGGTTGATCCAGCGCGCGGCGTTGCCGCGGCGGCCGCCGTCGATCACGCGCTCGTCGTCGATGTGGAAGAAGAACGTGTGGTTCGGGTCCTCGGGGTTCACCGGGTGGCGGCGCTGCGCCTCGGCCCAGCTGATGTGCTCGCCCTTGTATTCGATGATCGTCTCGCCGGCGGCGATCGGGCGCTTCGCGTACACCCCCTTGCCGTGCACACCCGAGGCCCGCACCTCGACGCGGGCGCCGTTGACGTGGTGGATGGCGGTGCCGTTCGCGGAGGCGGGCGTGCGGCGCCGGGTGGCTTGCGCGTTCGTCTTCATTCGGTACATTGATTTCATGGGCGCGCGCGCGTGCGGGGGTACGTGCGTGCACGTGCGCGCGAGGAGTCGATGGATTGTAGGCATGCCCGCGGCGAGCACCGCCGCGGCGCCGGATGTCGTGGGACCATGAGCAAAACGCTGATCATTGCCGAGAAACCCAGCGTCGCACAGGACATCGTGCGCGCGCTGACGCCCGTGGCGGGCAAGTTCGACAAGCACGACGATCACTTCGAGAACGAGCGCTACGTCGTCACCTCGGCGGTGGGCCACCTCGTCGAGATCAAGGCGCCCGAGGCGTACGACGTGAAGCGCGGCAAGTGGAGCTTCGCGCACCTGCCGGTGATCCCGCCGCACTTCGAGCTGGCGCCGATCGACAAGGCCAAGACCCGCCTGAACGCCGTCGTCAGGCAGGTGCGGCGCAAGGATGTGGGCGAGATCATCAACGCCTGCGACGCCGGCCGCGAGGGCGAGCTGATCTTCCGCCTGATCGTGCAGTACGCCGGCAGCGAGAAGAAGCCCATCGACAAGCCGATCCGGCGGCTGTGGCTGCAGAGCATGACGCCGCAGGCGATCCGCGACGGCTTCGCGGCGCTGCGCGACGACCGCCAGATGCAGGGCCTCGCCGCCGCGGCGCGCAGCCGCAGCGAGGCCGACTGGCTGGTCGGCATCAACGGCACGCGCGCGATGACGGCGTTCAACTCGCGCGATGGCGGCTTCTTCCTGACCACCGTCGGGCGCGTGCAGACGCCCACGCTGTCGATCGTCGTCGAGCGCGAGGAGAAGATCCGCCGGCACGTCGCGCGGCCGTACTGGGAGGTCAAGGCCACGTTCGACGCGCAGGCGGGCACCTACGACGGCAAGTGGTTCGACCCCGCGTTCAAGCGCGACGACGACCCCGACCGCCGCGCCGACCGCGTGTGGGACGAGGCCACCGCGCAGGCCATCGCCGACGCCTGTCGCGGCCAGCCGGCCAGCGTGGTCGAGGAGGCCAAGCCGAGCACCCAGGCCAGCCCGCTGCTGTACGACCTGACGACGCTGCAGCGCGAGGCCAACGGGCGCTTCGGCTTCAGCGCGAAGACCACGCTGTCGCTGGCGCAGGCGCTGTACGAGAAGCACAAGGTGCTGACCTACCCGCGCACCGACTCGCGCCACCTGCCCGAGGACTACCTCGCCGTCGTCAAGAAGACGTTCGAGACGATCGCTGACGAGGACCTGCCCGGTCCGCTGCGCGAGCTGTCGAAGCACGCGCGCGTGGCGCTGCGCGAGGGCTACGTCAAGCCGGGCAAGCGCGTGTTCGACAACGCCAAGGTGTCGGACCACTTCGCGATCATCCCGACGCTGCAGGCGCCCAAGGCGCTCTCCGAGGCCGAGGCCAAGCTGTACGACCTGGTCGTCAAGCGTTTCCTCGCCGTGTTCTACCCGAGCGCCGAGTACCTGGTGACCACGCGCACCAGCACCGTGGCGCGCGACGGCCGGTCGTACGCGTTCCAGACCAACGGCAAGGTGCTGGTCAAGCCGGGCTGGCTCGCCGTCTACGGCAAGGAGGCGCAGGAGGAGGACGCGAACCTGGTGCCGGTGGCCCCCGGCGAGGTCGTGCGCACCGAGAGCGTCGACGTGGTCGCGCTGAAGACCCGCCCGCCCGCGCGCTACACCGAGGCCACGCTGCTCAGCGCGATGGAAGGCGCCGGCAAGCTGATCGACGACGACGAGCTGCGCGAGGCGATGGCCGAGAAGGGGCTGGGCACGCCGGCCACGCGCGCGGCGATCATCGAGGGGCTGATCGCCGAGAAGTACCTGTACCGCGAGGGCCGGGAGCTGGTGCCCACCGCGAAGGCGTTCCAGCTGATGACGCTGCTGCGCGGGCTCGACGTCGAGGACCTGACCCGCCCCGACCTGACCGGCAACTGGGAGTACCAGCTCGCGCAGATGGAGCACGGCCGGCTTTCGCGCGACGCCTTCATGGCCGAGATCGCGAAGATGGCCGAGCGCATCGTGAAGAAGGCCAAGGAGTACGACCGCGACACGATCCCCGGCGACTACGCGACGCTGGCCACGCCGTGCCCGAACTGCGGCGGCGTCGTGAAGGAGAACTACCGCCGTTTCGCGTGCACCGGCGCCGACGGCGCGAGCCCGGTCAAAGGCGGCGCCGATGGCGCCGCGCAGGGCTGCGGCTTCAGCATCACGAAGATCCCGGCCGGGCGCGCGTTCGAGACCGCCGAGGCCGAGGCCTTGCTGCGCGACAAGCGCATCGGCCCGCTCGAGGGCTTCCGCTCGAAGGCCGGCTGGCCGTTCACCGCCGAGCTGCGCCTGGTGCGCGACGACGAGATCGACAACTGGAAGCTCGAGTTCGACTTCGGCGACGACGCGAAGCAGGCCGAAGGCGCCGGCGAGCCGGTCGACTTCTCCGGCCAGAGCCCGCTCGGCGCGTGTCCGAAGTGCCGCGGCCACGTCTACGAGCACGGCACGAACTACGTCTGCGAGCACGGCGTCGGCGCGCACCCGACCTGCGACTTCAAGAGCGGCAAGATCATCCTGCAGCAGCCGGTGCCGCGCGAGCAGCTGAGCAAGCTGCTCGCCGAGGGGCGCACCGACCTGCTCGAGAACTTCGTCTCCAACAAGACGCGGCGCAAGTTCAAGGCGCGGCTGGCATGGGACGCGAAGGAGGGCAAGGTCGGCTTCGAGTTCGAGCCGCGCGCCGCCAAGGCGGCCAAGACGGCTGCGCCGGCGAGGCAGGCTGCGGCGAAGCGGCCGGCGGCGAAGAAGTCGGCATAGCGCGATGGTGCTGCGGGCGACGGCCGTCGGCGCGTCGCGGGGGGCGGTCCGGCCGTGACCGCCGACGTCGCGTTCAAACTGCTGGCGATCGTGCTCACCGTCGGCCTCGGCTGGGCCGCGGCGCGGGCGCGCTGGCTCGGCGACGCCGACGGCAGCGCCACCGCGGTGCGCGTGCTGTCGGCCGTCACGTTCAACCTGTTCGTGCCGGCGCTGCTGTTTCGCACGATGGCGCGGCTCGACCTCGCGGCGCTGCCGGGACGCACGATCGCCGCATACTTCGTGCCCGCCTGCGCCTGGCTGCTCGTCGTCTACGCGCTGCAGCGCCGGCGCGCGGCGGCGCACGGCCCGGCGGCACCGGCCACGCGCGCGATCGGGGCGACCTACGGCAACGCGGTGCAGCTCGGCATCCCGGTGTCGGCGGCGCTGTTCGGCGAGACCGGGCTCGGCGTGCACCTCGCGCTCGTCGCGGTGCACGGGCTGATCCTGCTGACCCTGCTGACGGTGCTCGTCGAGGCCGACCTCGCGAGCGCCGACCGGCGCGCCAGCTGGACGGCGACGCTGCGCAGCACGGTGCGCAACACCGTGATCCACCCGGTGGTGCTGCCGGTGCTGCTCGGGCTGGCCTGGAACCTGACCTCGCTCGGGCTGCACCCGGTCGTCGACCAGACCCTGCAGGGGCTCGGCGCCGCCGTGGTCCCGGTGTGCCTGGTGCTCATCGGCGCGTCGCTGCAGGCCTACGGGCTGCGCGGCGGCCTGCGCGGCGCGGCGATGCTGTCGGCGGCCAAGCTGCTCGTGCTGCCGGCGCTGGTGCTGGTGACCGCGCGCTGGGGATTCGGGCTGGACGGCACGGCGCTGGCCGTCGTCGTGATGATGGCCGCGCTGCCGGTGGGCAACAACGCGCTGCTGTTCGCGCAGCGCTACGGCACGCTGCAGGGCGAGGCGACGGCGGCGATCGTGCTGTCGACGCTGGCCTTCGCCGCCACCGCATCGCTGTGGCTCGCGGCGCTGGCCGCGCTCGGCTGATGCGCCCGGCCGCGGCCTTTGGGACAATCGGCGCATGACGCCCACCGACATCCCTGCCTACATGGCGCACGTCGGCGCCGCGGCTCGCGCCGCGTCGCGCGCGATGGCCGCGGCCCCGACGGCGGCCAAGGACGCCGCGCTGCGCGCGCTGGCGCGCCGGCTGCGGGCCGACGCGCAGGCGCTGCAGGCCGACAACGCCAAGGACATCGCCGCCGCCGAGGCCGCGGGGCTGGCCGCGCCGCTGGTCGACCGGCTGCGGCTGACGCCGAAGGTTATCGACACGGTCGCCGATGGCTGCGAGCAGATCGCCGCGATGCCCGACCCGATCGGCGAGATCACCGACGTCAAGCGCCGCCCGAGCGGCATCGGCGTGGGGCGCATGCGCGTGCCGCTGGGCGTGTTCGGCATGATCTACGAGAGCCGGCCGAACGTGACGATCGAGGCGGCGTCGCTGGCGATCAAGAGCGGCAACGCCTGCATCCTGCGCGGCGGCTCGGAGGCGATCCACTCGAACCGCGCGCTGTGGCGGCGCGTGCAGGCCGCCCTGGCCGACGCCGGCCTGCCGGGAGACGCGGTGCAGCTCGTCGAGACCACCGACCGCGCCGCGGTGGGGCGGCTGATCGCGATGCCCGAGCACGTCGACGTGATCATCCCGCGCGGCGGCAAGAGCCTGATCGAGCGCATCAGCCGCGAGGCGAAGGTGCCGGTGATCAAGCACCTCGACGGCAACTGCCACGTCTACGTCGACGCCGAAGTCGACCTCGAACTCGCCGTCAAGGTCACCGACAACGCGAAGACGCAGAAGTACAGCCCGTGCAACGCGGCCGAGAGCCTGCTCGTGCACGCGGCGCAGGCCGACGCCTTCCTGCCGCGCATCGGCGCGGTGTTCGCCGCCAAGGGCGTCGAGATGCGCTGCTGCCCGCGCAGCAAGGCGGCGCTGCAGGCGGTGCCCGGCGCGACGCTGGTCGACGCCACCGAGCAGGACTGGGCCGAGGAGTACCTCGCGCCGGTCGTCAGCGTGAAGGTCGTCGACTCGATCGACGAGGCGATCGCGCACGTCAACCGCTGGGGATCGCACCACACCGACGCGATCCTCACCACGCACCACCCGAACGCGATGCGCTTCCTGCGCGAGGTCGACTCGGCCAGCGTGATGGTCAACGCCAGCACGCGTTTTGCCGACGGCTTCGAGTACGGGTTGGGCGCCGAGATCGGCATCTCCACCGACAAGCTGCACGCGCGCGGGCCGGTCGGGC
>NZ_DAOKZA010000050.1:0-27407 GCF_035325925.1 Azohydromonas sp.
GTGTCGCGCGCGACCTGGATGTAGTCGACGTGCGCGTTGGTCGTGATCTCGCCGGCGAGCACCACCAGCCCGGTGTTGCACAGCGTCTCGGCGGCCACGCGGCTGCGCGGGTCCTGCTTGAAGATCGCGTCGAGGATCGCGTCGGAGATCTGGTCGGACACCTTGTCGGGGTGCCCCTCGCTGACCGATTCCGAGGTGAAGAGGTAGTCGTTCGCCACTTGCTTACACTCCTGTGAGCCGATGTGAGTTGGGTTGCCGGCGTTGCCGGCTCCGTGCCCACGAGGCGTCGAGGAAAGCGGCGAACGCTTTAGCGGTATTTCGGGCCACCGCATCGCGGCGCCCATCGCCCCGCAAGTTGTCCTTTAACTCGGCGATGCGCCGATTATAAAAACATGCTGGTCTTGCTTCGCTGGCTGTCCCGCTGGCCGTTGCGGACTCTGCACGCGGCGGGCGCCTTGCTCGGCTGGATCGCGTACGGCAGCTCGGGCCGTTACCGCCGCCGGCTGAGCGACAACGCGCGCGCCGCCGGGCTGAGCGCCGCGCAGCGCCGCGCCGCGGTGGCCGAGGCCGGCAAGCTGGTGGCCGAGATCCCGTGGCTGTTCCTCGGCGCCGCCGCGCGGCCCATCTCGCGCCACGTGCGCTGGGACGGCGATGCGCTGGTCGACGAGGCGCTGGCCGCCGGGCGCGGGCTGGTGCTGCTGACGCCGCACCTCGGCAGTTTCGAGGTCTGCGCGCAGGCCTACGCCGAACGCTGGGGCGCGGCGCACCCGATGACCGCGCTGTACCGGCCGGCGCGCCAGCAGTGGCTGCGCGAGTTCGAGGCCGAGGCGCGCCGCCGCCCGGGGCTGGAGACCGCGCCGACCACGCTGGCCGGCGTGCGCCAGATGCTGCGCGCGCTCAAGCGCGGCGACACCGTCGGCCTGCTGCCCGACCAGGTGCCGCCCGACGGCCAGGGCGTGTGGGCGCCGTTCTACGGCCGCGACGCGTACACGATGACGCTGGCCGCGCGCCTGGCGCACACCGGCGCACCGTGGCTGCTGATGTGGGCCGAGCGGCTGCCGCGCGGCGGCGGCTGGCGCGTGTGCGTGCGCGCGCCGCTGCAGCCGCTGCCCGAAGGCGACGTGGCCGCCGCGACGGTCGTCAACGCCGAGATGCAGCGCGTCATCGGCCACTGCCCGACGCAGTACCTGTGGGGCTACCACCGCTACCGGCAGCCGCGTCCGGCGGCCAGCGCCTGAGCGCCGATGGCCGAGCTCGGCACGCACCTGCTGCTGGCGCTGCTGCGCGCGTTCTCGCACCTGCCGCTGGCGCTGCAGGCGGCGCTCGGGCGCGCGCTGGGCGCGCTGCTGTACCGGGTGGCGCGCGCGCGACGGCGCATCGCGCTGCGCAACGTCGAGCTGTGCCTGCCCGGGCTGTCGCCGCGCGAGCGCCGCGCACTGGTGCGCGAGCACTTCGGCTGGCTCGTGCGCAGCATCCTCGAGCGCGGGCTGCTCTGGTACGCCAGCCCCGAGCGGCTCAGGCGCCTGATCCGCGTCGAAGGCGACGTGGGCCTGGCCGAGCGCAGCGAACGCCCGGTGATGTGGCTGGTGCCGCACTTCGTGGCGCTCGACGTCGCCGGCCAGGCCACGCAGCTGTTCCAGAAGCGGCCGGTGGGCTCGATCTACCAGGCGCAGAGCAACCCGGTGTTCGACGCGGCGATGCGCCGCGGCCGGCTGCGCTTCGGCAACGGCGAGATCTTCCCGCGCAGCGACCGCGCGCTGCCGCTGGTGCGCGCGATCCGGCGCGGCCACGCGTTCTTCAACCTGCCCGACATGGACTTCGGCACGAAGGACGCGGCCTTCGTGCCGTTCTTCGGCGTCGACGCGGCGACGCTGCTGGCGCCGTCGAAGATGGCGCGCTCGCTGGGCATGGTCGTGCAGCCGGTGGTCGCCGAGATGCGCCCGGGCGGCGAGGGCTACGTGGTGCGTTTCCTCGAGCCGTGGGCCGACTGGCCCAGCGACGACCCGCTGGCCGACGCGCGGCGCATGAACGCGTGGATCGAGAGCGAGATCCGCCGTCTGCCGGCGCAGTACCTGTGGGTGCACAAGCGTTTCAAGACGCGCCCGCCGGGGCAGCCGTCGCTGTACTGAACGCTCGCCGGCGCGACCAGCGCCGATAATCCGCGCCATGCGGCTGCGGTTCACGAAGATGCAAGGCGCGGGCAACGACTTCGTCGTGCTCGACGCCACGCGTGCGCCGCTGTCGCTGTCGCGCGAGCAGCTGCGGCGCCTGGGCGACCGGCGCTTCGGCGTCGGCGCCGACCAGATCCTCGTCGTCGAGCGCAGTGCGACGCCGGGCGTCGACTTCCGCTACCGCATCTTCAACGGCGCCAGCGGCGACGAGGTCGAGCAGTGCGGCAACGGCGCGCGCTGCTTCGTGCGCTACGTCGTCGACCGCCGGCTGTCGGACAAGACCACGCTGCAGGTCGAGACGGTGAACAACCGGCTCGAGCTGCGGCTGGGCGCCGACGGGCGCGTCACGGTGGACATGAACCGCCCGCGCTTCGAGCCGCGCGAGCTGCCGTTCGACACCGCGGGCCTCGTGCCGCGCGAGGTCCACGGCTTCGCGCTGTGGCCGCTCGACGTCGACGCCACGCGCGTCGAGGTGGCCGCGCTGTCGATGGGCAACCCGCACGCGGTGCTGCGCGTCGACGACGTCGACGCCGCGCCGGTGGCCGTGCTGGGTCCGCGCATCGAGCACCACCCGCGCTTCGCGCAGCGGGTCAACGCCGGCTTCGTGCAGGTGCTGGCGCGCGACCACGTGCGGCTGCGCGTGTGGGAACGCGACGCCGGAGAGACGCTCGCCTGCGGCACCGGCGCCTGCGCCGCGGTGGTCGCCGGCGTCCGCCTGGGCTGGCTCGACGCGCGTGTCGACGTCGACACGCGCGGCGGCCGCCTGACCATCGAGTGGGCCGGCGCACAGCGCGACGGCTGGGCCCCGGTGCTGATGACCGGGCCGGCCGAGACCGTGTTCGAAGGCGAGATCGAACTGTGACCACCTTTGTGGCGACGAGGAGTCCAACCCCGTGAGCATCGGCGTGCAAGGCATCACCGAAGACGACATCGCGAACTACCTGGCGCACACCCCCGGCTTCTTCGAGCGCCACGCCGAGCTGTTGGCGACGATCCAGCTGACCAGCCCGCACGGCCAGCGCGCCGTGTCGCTGCAGGAGCGGCAAATGGAGATGCTGCGCGAGCGCATCAAGGGGCTCGAGCTGAAGATCGTCGAGATGATCCGCAACGGGCAGGAGAACGTCGCCATCGCCGACCGCCTGCACCGCTGGACGCGCGCGATCCTGCTCACCGCCGACGCGGCGGAACTGCCCGAGGTCATCGTGCGCGAGCTGAAGCACGAGTTCCTGATTCCGCAGGCGGCGCTGCGCGTGTGGGGGGTGGTCGACGCGTGGCGCCACCTGCCGTTCGCGCAGGGCGTCAGTGACGACGTCAGGAGCTTCACCGCCAGCCTCGGGCTGCCGTACTGCGGTCTGAACTCGGGCTTCGAGGCGGCGCAGTGGCTCGACGACGCCCACACCGTGACCTCGATCGCGCTGGTGCCGCTGCGCCACGGCGCGGTCGAGGCCGGGCGCGGCGCCATCGGCCTGCTGGTGCTCGGCTCGCCCGACCCGACGCGCTACAGCTCCGACATGGGCACCGAGTTCCTGCTGCGCGTCGGCGAGATCGCCAGCGCCGCGCTGTCGCGGCTGGTGCAGCCCTGAGCGCCGGGCCGCGGGCCGCCGCGCGGATGGGCCACGACGCGTCGCCCCCGGCGCTGCCCGACGAGGTGCTGGGCTGGCTGCGCCACCTCGAGGTCGAGCGCCGGCTCGCATGGCGCACCGTGGCGATGTACCGCGACGCGCTGCGGCGGCTGGCGCGCTTCGCCGCCGACGCGCATGTCGACTGGACGGCGGTGCAGCCGCATCACGTGCGCCGTTGGGTCGGCCAGATGCACGCCAAGGGGCTGGCGCCGCGCAGCATCGCGATCGTGCTGGCAGGCTGGCGCGGGCTGTACCGCTGGTGGGGGCTGCAAGGCCGCGTGGCGCTGAACCCGGTCGACGGTGTGCGCGCGCCGCGCAACACCAAGCCGCTGCCGAAGGCGCTCGCCGTCGACCAGGCGGTGGCGCTGGCCGAGCACGAGGCCGGTGGCGACCCGGTGCTGCGCGCGCGTGACCACTGCATCGTCGAGCTGCTGTACGGCTGCGGGCTGCGCGTGGGCGAACTGGTCGGGCTCGACGTCGCCGCGTCGGGGACCGCGGCCGGCTGGGTCGACCTCGCCGACGCCAGCGTGCACGTGCTGGGCAAGGGCGGCAAGCGGCGCAGCGTGCCGGTCGGCGCCGCGGCCAAGCAGGCGCTGCAGCGCTGGTTGGCCGCGCGCGCCGTGCTGCTGCGCCCGCCCGGCACCGAGCCGGCGCTGCTGCTCAGCCGCCGCGGCACGCGGCTGACGCCGAGCCAGGTGCGCTCGCGGCTGGCGCGGCTGGGGCGCGACGCCGGGCTGCCGACGCACGTGCATCCGCACATGCTGCGCCACAGCTTCGCGTCGCACCTGCTGCAGTCCAGCGGCGACCTGCGCGCGGTGCAGGAGCTGCTGGGCCACGCGAACATCCAGACCACGCAGGTGTACACGCGGCTGGACTTCCAGCATCTCGCGAAGGTCTACGACGCGGCGCACCCGCGGGCCAAGCGGCGCAGCTGACCCGCACGCGCCTCAGGTCACCAGCGTCGCCAGCCAGGCGCCGGCGTCGCGGAACGGCTGCGGCGAGCGTTCGATGCGGCAGCGCACGTACGCGCCCTCGATCGCCGTCAGCACCAGGCCCGCGAAGGCGCGCGTGCGTGCCGCGGTGCCGAGGTCGAAGTGCGCGGCGATCTCGGCCTGCCAGTCGCGCAGCGCCGCCGCCAGCACCTCGCGCACCGGCTCCAGGTCCTCGCCGAGGTCGAGGCCGACGGCGCCGACCGCGCAGCTGCGCCGGTAGTCGGCCGCGGTCACGCGCCGCGCGAAGGCGTCGAACAGCGCGCGCACCTTCGCCGGCGGCGTGCCCGGCGCAGCCAGCGCCTGCGCGATGAGACTGCGCACGCGCGGCGCGTACCGCGCGAGCGCCTCGGTGGCGATCTGCAGCTTGCCGCCGGGGAAGAAGTGGTAGACCGAGCCCTTGGGCGCGCCGCTGTCGCGCACGATGTCGTTGATGCCGGCGCCGGCCAGCCCGAAGCCGCGCATCAGGTCGATCGTCGTCTCGAGCATGCGTTCGCGGCTGCCCGGCTGCGACGGCGCCGCGGCCCGCGCACGGCGGGGCATCGATGCGCTGCGGGAAGCGGTGGTGCGCTGGGTCATCTCGGAGCCCCGGTGCCGGCGTGGTGCGCCGCGTTGACAGTGGCAGTAGACCAGTCTATATATTCTGCACTCGATCGAGGAGCCGCGATGCACACCGCCACCGCCCTGTCCCCCGCGCCCGACACCGCGCCGCCGTCGGTCGACCCGACCGAGTGGCAGCTGCGCGTCGACCTGGCCGCGTGTTACCGGCTGGTGGCGCTGTACGGCTGGGACGACCTGGTGTTCACGCACATCTCGGCGCGCGTGCCCGGGCCCGAGCACCACTTCCTGATCAACCCGTACGGCTGGATGTTCGGCGAGATCACGGCGTCGAGCCTGGTCAAGGTCGACCTGCGCGGGCGCAAGGTCGACGACAGCCCCCACGAGGTCAACCCGGCGGGCTTCACGATCCACAGCGCGGTGCATGCGGCGCGCGACGACGCGCAGTGCGTGCTGCACGTGCACAGCGTCAACGGCGTCGCGGTGTCGGCGCAGGACGAGGGGTTGCTGCCGCTGTCGCAGCACTCGATCTTCGTGCTGTCGTCGCTGGGCTACCACGACTACGAAGGCGTTGCGCTCGAGGCCGACGAGCGACCGCGGCTGGTGCGCGACCTGGGCAGCCACCGCTTCCTGATGCTGCGCAACCACGGTCTGCTCACGGTCGGGCGCTCGGTGGCCGAGGCCTTCGTCGCGATGTACTTCTTCGAGACCAGCTGCATGATCCAGGTGCGCGCCCAGGCCGGCGGCGGCCGGCTGCGTCGCATCGCGCCGACCATCGTCGATGGTGCCCAGGACCAGTGGCAGCGCGTCACCCACGGCGCCGGCGGTGCGCTGGCCTGGCCGGCACTGCGGCGCCGGCTCGACGCGATCGACCCCGGTTATCGCCACTGACCCGGCGCCGCGGCCCGCGACAATGCGGGCATGAAGAGCATCCGCCTGCTCGAGGGCAAGGAACGTTCGCTGCTGCGCCGCCACCCCTGGGTGTTCCAGGGCAGCGTGGCCAAGGGCAAGGCCGACGCCGGCGAGACGGTGCGTGTCGAGGCGCACGACGGGCGTTTCCTGGCCTGGGGCGCCTACAGCCCGACGAGCACGATCCGCGTGCGCGCCTGGAGCTTCGACGAGTCCGAGCGCATCGACGGCGACTTCTTCGCGCTGCGCGTCGCCGCCGCGGTGGCGATGCGCGCGCGGCTGCCGATCGCCAGCGACGGCGTGCGGCTGGTGCACGGCGAGGCCGACGGCCTGCCCGGGCTGATCGTCGACCGCTACGCCGACACGCTGAGCGCGCAGTTCCTGTCGGCCGGCACTGAGCGCTGGAAGGCGACGCTCGCCGACGCGTTGCTCGTGGCCACCGGCTGCACCCGGCTGTACGAACGTTCGGACTCGGGCGTGCGCGCGCTCGAGGGGCTGGCGCCGGTCAAGGGCTGGTTGCGCGGCGACGGCGCGACCGGCGTGACGATCGCCGAACACGGCTGGCGCCTGAACGTCGACGTGGCCGAGGGGCACAAGACTGGCTTCTACCTCGACCAGCGCGACAACCGCGCGCGTTTCGCCGAACTGGTGCGCCACTTCGGCTGCCGGCGCGTGCTCAACTGCTACTGCTACACCGGCGGCTTCACGCTCGCGGCGCTGGCCGGTGGCGCCGGGCAGGTGACCGGCGTCGACTCGTCGGCGCCGGCGCTGGAACGTGCCCGCGCGCACGTCGCACTCAACGGGTTCGACGCGGGGCGCGCGCGCTGGCTCGACGCCGACGTCAACGCCACGCTGCGCGAGCAGCTCAAGGCCGGCGAGCGCTTCGACGCCATCGTGCTCGACCCGCCGAAGTTCGCCCCCACCGCGGCGCACGCCGCGCGCGCCGCACGCGCCTACAAGGACATCAACCGCCTCGCGCTGAAGCTGCTCGCCCCCGGCGGGCTGCTGCTGACCTTCTCGTGTTCGGGCGGCATCGGCGCCGAGCTGTTCCACAAGATCGTCGCCGGCGCCGGCATCGACGCCGGCGTCGACGGCGCGCTGCTGCAGCGTCTCGAGGCCGCCTGCGACCACCCGACGACGCTGGCCTTCCCCGAGGGCGAGTACCTGAAGGGCCTGGCGATCCTCAAGGCGGCGTGAGCGCGCGTGACGCGCCGCCTCAGGCGCGCGGCGGCTGCACGCGTGGGTCGAATTTTCCGCGCTTGACTGCGAAGTAGGCCCTCACGTTGCGCACGTTGGCGTCTTGCGTGAACAGGCGCCGCACCAGGGCGTCGTAGGCGGTCATGTCGGGCAGCCACAGCACCAGCACGAAGTCGGGGCCGGGCGACACGCGCCAGCACTGCTGCACCGCCGGCTCGGCCACGGCGCGCGCCTCGAAGGCGTCGAGGTGCTCGGCGCCCTGGCGGTCGAGCGTGACCTCGGCGATCACGCTCAGCGCCTGCGGCGCCACGGTGGGCGACACCAGCGCCACCTGGCGCTCGATCACGCCGGCGTCGACCAGCCGCTTCACGCGGCGCAGCGCGGTGGCGGGCGACACGCCGGCGGCGGCGGCGAGCTCGACGTTGCTGCGGCTGGCGTCGGCCTGCAGCAGGTCGAGCAGACGACGGTCGGTGTCGTCCAAATCGATCCTGGCTGGAACGTTCATCAGATGACAATCCGTGAATGATTGTTGCGCGACAGTGAATTGTCGGCGATTCGTTGCACGACGACCGTTAGAAATGAACGCATCCGCCATCGGCGCTTGAATACGATCACGCATCGCAACAGCCGAGGGAGCGCAGCGCATGTGTGGCATCGTGGGTGGGGTGGCCGGGCGGGACGTGGTGCCGGTGCTGATCGAGGGCTTGCGCAGGCTCGAGTACCGCGGCTACGACTCTTGCGGCATCGCGGTGCAGCAGGACGGCGCGCTGCGCCGCACGCGCAGCACGGCGCGCGTGGCCGACCTGGCGGCGCAGGCGGCGGCCGACGGCGTGAAGTCGGGCACCGGGATCGCGCACACGCGCTGGGCCACGCACGGCGCGCCGGCGGTGCACAACGCGCACCCGCACTTCTCGGGCGACCGCATCGCGCTGGTGCACAACGGCATCATCGAGAACCACGACGAACTGCGCGCCGAGCTGAAGGCGCGCGGCTACGAGTTCGCGAGCCAGACCGACACCGAGGTCATCGCGCACCTGGTGCACCGCCACTACGACGGTGACCTGCTCGACGCGGTGCAGCGCGCGGTGGCTCAGCTGCGCGGCGCGTTCGCCATCGCGGTGTTCTGCCGCGACGAGCCGCAGCGCGTGGTCGGCGCACGCGAGGGCTCGCCGCTGGTGCTGGGGCTGGGTGCCGACGGCGAGCACTTCGTCGCCTCCGACGCGATGGCGCTGGCCGGCGTGGCCGACCGCATCGTCTACCTCGAGGAGGGCGACGTGGTCGACCTGCAGCCGGGCAAGGTCTGGCTGAGCGCACGCCAGGCCGACGGCAGCTGGCGCGCGGTGCAGCGCGACGTGAAGCCGATGCCGGCACACACCGCCGCCGCCGAGCTGGGCCCGTACCGGCACTACATGCAAAAGGAGATCTTCGAGCAGCCCAAGGCCATCGCCGACACGCTCGACGCCGTCGAGGGCGTGATGCCCGAACTGTTCGGCGACGGCGCGCACGCGGTGTTCAAGCAGGTCGACCGCGTGCTGATCCTGGCCTGCGGCACCAGCTACTACGCCGGCAGCACCGCCAAGTACTGGCTCGAGGCGATCGCCGGCATCCCCACTGCAGTGGAGATCGCCAGCGAGTACCGCTACCGCACCAGCGTGCCCGACCCTCGCACGCTGGTGGTGACGATCACGCAAAGCGGCGAGACCGCCGACACGCTGGCCGCGCTGAAGCACGCGCGCAGCCTGGGCATGCCGCACACGCTGACGGTGTGCAACGTGCCCACCAGCGCGATGGTGCGCGAATGCCGCTTCGCGTTCCTCACGCGCGCCGGCGTCGAGATCGGCGTCGCGTCGACCAAGGCCTTCACGACGCAGCTGGTCGGCCTGTTCCTGCTGGCGCTGGCGCTGGCGCAGGTGCGCGGGCGCCTGAGCGACGTGCAGGAGCAGGCGCACCTGAAGGCGCTGCGCCACCTGCCGCTGGCGGTGCAGGCGGTGCTGGCGCTCGAGCCGCAGGTGATGGCCTGGGCCGACGACTTCACGCGCAAGGAGCACGCGCTGTTCCTGGGCCGCGGGCTGCACCACCCGGTGGCGCTCGAGGGGGCGCTGAAGCTCAAGGAGATCAGCTACATCCACGCCGAGGCCTACCCGGCCGGCGAGCTCAAGCACGGCCCGCTGGCGCTGGTGACCTCCGAGATGCCGGTGGTCACCGTGGCGCCGAACGACGAGCTGCTGGAGAAGCTGAAGAGCAACATGCAGGAGGTGCGCGCGCGCGGCGGCCAGCTGTACGTGCTGGCCGACGCCGACAGCCGCATCGAGAGCGACGAAGGCGTGCACGTGATCCGCATGCCCGAGCACTACGGGGCGTTGAGCCCGATCCTGCACGTCGTGCCGCTGCAACTGCTCGCCTACCACACCGCAGTGGCGCGCGGCACCGACGTCGACAAGCCCCGGAACCTGGCGAAGTCGGTGACGGTGGAGTGACGCAGGGGCCGCGGGGACGCCGCTGATCCGTGGGAACAGGGTCTGTCGGGCTGGGAACACGACCTCGGCAACCTGCTGCGCATGAGGCAGCGCTACGGCGAAGCGCTCGCCTCGCTCGAGGAGGGCCTGCACTGGCGCCGACGCCGCGGCCCGCGCGCCGACGAACCGTGACTGCTCGCCAACGTCGCGCGTGTGCACGAGGGCCTGGGTCGCGCGGGTCAAGCGGCCGCGCCGGCGGCGCGATCCAGCTTCGCGGGCCTACTGAGGCTGGTAGCCGCTGCGCCTGATGATCTGCGCCCAGGCCGCGGTGTAGGCGCGCTCGCGCTGCTCGATCTGCGCCTGCGGCATGAACTGCACCGCCAGCCCCCAGCCCGTGAGCTTGTCGCGCACCTCGGGCTGCGCGACCACCTTGGCCAGCGCGCCGGCGAAGCGGTCGAGCTCGGCCCTGGGCGTGCCCGCCGGTGCGAAAAACGCGTAGTACGGCACGTCCTCGAAGCCGGCCAGGCCCAGTTCGGCGAAGGTCGGCACGTCGGGCAGCGCGGCCTGGCGCTGGCCGCCGAGCACGGCGACCACGCGCAGCTTGCCCGCCTTGTTCGGCTCGACGAGTTCGGGCACCGAGCCGATCGCCGCCGGGATCTGGGCGCCGAACAGGTCGGACAGCATCGGCGCGCTGCCCCGGTACGGCGCGGCCACCAGGTCGAGTGCGAACTTGTCGCCGATCAGCCTGACCAGGAACTCGGGCACCGACGCAGGCGCCGGCACGCCGATCGCCGACTTGCCGCCCTGCTGCGCCTTGACCCAGTCGATGTACTCGGCGAAGGTCTTCGGCGGCAGGCTGCCCGACACCGCGAGCGCGTTGACGAACGTGGCAAAGCCGGCGACGTGCACGAAGTCGCGCGCCGGGTCGAACCCCGGGTTCTTCATCACCTGCGGCACGATGCTGATCGTGTGGTCGTGCGAGATGAAGTAGGTGCTGCCGTCGGGTGCCGCCTGCTTCAGCGCCTGCGCGGCGATCTGGCCGCCGGCGCCGGGCTTGTTGTCGACGATCACCTGCGCGCCCAGCTCGTCCTTCAGCTTGTCGGCGAGCACGCGGGCGATGGCGTCGGTGCCGCCGCCGGCGGGAAATCCCACCAGCACGCGCACCGTCTTGCCGCCTTGCGCGAAGGCGCCGGGCAGGGCCAGGACGGTGACGAACAGCAACGCGAGGGCGGGGCGTAACACGGCGGCGAGGCGGCGGGGCATGGGTCCTCCAGCAGGCGAAGGCGCGGCGGGGAACCGATTATCCGGCGCACCGCCGACGCGTCGCCGCAGGTCGTCGCGGGCGTTCGGGCAACCCCGCTCGCCGGCTCAGGCGGTCTCGCTCGGTGCGCGGCTGAGTTCGTTGTTCGCGGTCACCAGCGTGCGCAGCATGCGCATGAACTCGCGCCGCTGCGCCGCGGGAAGCGGCTCGAGGATGCGCTGCTGCGCGCGCTGCATCGCGGGCAGCACCTCGGCGAGCAGCGCGCGGCCCTGTGCGGTCGGCGTCAGCAGGCGCACGCGCCGGTCGTCGGGCGAGGCGTTGCGCTGCAGCAGGCCACGCGCCTCGAGGCGGTCGATGACGCCGGCCACCGTCGAGGTGTCCAGCCCGATCGAACGCGCCAGCGTGCGCTGGTCGATGCCCGGCTGGTTGGCCACCGTCTGCAGCGCCGCGTACTGCACCGGCGTCAGGCCACTGGCCTCGGTCTCCTGCAGAAAGATCGCCACCGCGATCTGGTGCAGCCGGCGGATGTGGAAACCCGGCAGCGCGTCGAGTTCGACGGCGGCCGCGGCGGAATCGGGTCTTGAGCTCATGTCTAGGGAAAACCCTGATGCATTAAAGTTCATTCTGCCACTACACTGATCGTCAGTACACACATGATCAGTGTACACAGTTCAGGAGACCGCGATGAACCTTCCGCCCTCGAAACTTCCCGTGCTCGTCGCCGGCGGCGGCATCGGCGGCCTCGCCGCCGCGCTGACGCTGGTGCGTCGCGGGTTTGACGTCAAGGTCCTCGAGCAGGCGCCCGAGATCGGCGAGATCGGCGCCGGCATCCAGCTCGGCCCGAATGCGTTCGCCGCCTTCGACGCGCTCGGCGTGGGCGAGAGGGCGCGCGGCCGCGCCGTCTACACCGACTGCATGGTCATGCACGACGCCGTCGACGAGTCGCTGGTCGGGCGCATCCCCACCGGCGAGGCGTTCCGCGCGCGCTTCGGCAACCCCTACGCGGTGATCCACCGCGTCGACGTGCACCTGAGCCTGCTCGAAGGCGCGCAGGAGACCGGCCACGTCGAGTTCCTCACCTCGACCCGCGTCGAGCGCGTCGAGCAGGGCGCCGACGGCGTCACCGTCTTCGACCAGCACGGCCGGGCGCACCGCGGCATGGCGCTGATCGGCGCCGACGGCGTGAAGTCGGTGGTGCGCCAGCAGTTCGTCGGCGATCCGGCGCGCGTCACCGGCCACGTCGTCTACCGCGCCGTCGTCGACAAGGAGGACTTCCCGGCCGACCTGCAGTGGAATGCCGCCAGCCTGTGGGCCGGCCCGAACTGCCACCTGGTGCACTACCCGCTGCGCGGCGGCGAGCAGTACAACGTGGTCGTCACCTTCCACTCGCGCGAGCAGGAGGAATGGGGCGTGCGCGAAGGCAGCAAGGAAGAGGTGCAGAGCTACTTCCAGGGCATCAGCCCGAAGGCGCGCCAGCTCATCGACCTGCCGAAGAGCTGGAAGCGCTGGGCCACCGCCGACCGCGACCCGATCGGCCAGTGGACGTTCGGCCGCGTCACGCTGCTCGGCGACGCCGCGCACCCGACCACGCAGTACATGGCGCAGGGCGCGTGCATGGCGATGGAAGACGCGGTCACGCTCGGCGAGGCGCTGCGCGTGCACGCCAACGACTGGGACCGCGCGCTCGAGCACTACCAGCGCTCGCGCATCCCGCGCACCGCGCGCATCGTGCTCAGCTCGCGCGAGATGGGCCGCCTGTACCACGCCAAGGGCGTCGAGCGCCTGGTGCGCAACCAGCTGTGGCAGGGCCGCACCCCCGAGCGCTTCTACGACGCGATGGAGTGGCTGTACGGCTGGAAGGTCGAGAACTGCCTGGCCGCCTGAGCACCGCCCATCCCATACCGGACCCCCCTGATTCGAGGAACCCACGTGAACGCACCCGCCACCCTCTGGACCCCGCCCGCCGTGCCTTCGGTGCCGGTGCGCGGCCGCGCCGAACGCGCGCCCGTCAACCGCCTGTTCTTCGTCGGGCGCAACTACCACGCGCACGCGGTCGAGATGGGGCGCCCGGTGGACAAGGCCAAGGAGGTGCCCTTCTACTTCACCAAGTCGCCGTCGACGCTGGTCGCCTCGGGTGCCACGGTGCCCTATCCGCCGCGCACGAAGGACTACCACTACGAGATGGAGCTGGTGGTGGTGATCGGCAAGCCGGGCTTCCGCGTCGCCGAGGCCGAAGCGCACGAGCTGATCTACGGCTACGCCTGCGGGCTCGACATGACGCGGCGCGACCTGCAGCTCGCCGCGCGCGACAAGGGTCGGCCCTGGGACCTGGGCAAGGACATCGAGCAGGGCTCGGTGATCTCCGAGATCGTCCCGATGCCCGGCGTGGTGATCGAGCGCGGCGAGATCGTGCTCAACGTCAACGGCCAGCCGCGCCAGGCCTCCGACGTCGACAAGCTGATCTGGAACATCCGCGAGCTGATCGCCGACCTGTCGACCTACTACCACCTGCAGCCCGGCGACCTGATCTACACCGGCACGCCCGAAGGCGTCGGCGCGGTGGTGCCGGGCGACCGACTCGAGGGCCGCGTCGCCGGCGTCGGCGAGATCGTGCTGCACGTCGGCGCGGCCGAGTGAGTCCACCGGGAGCCACGACGATGACCGCCGAGAACACCTTGTCGCCCGTGCGCCTGACGATGCAGGCCGGCCCCGGACAGCCCGACCCCTCGCCCGAGCTCGAGCGGCTGTACCGAGGGTTCGAGCAGGAACTGCTGGTGCCGCTGTGGACCGAGATCGGCGACCTGATGCCGCTGCACCCGCAGAGCAAGGCCACGCCGCACCTGTGGCGCTGGGACCGGCTGGTCTCGCTGGCCGACCAGGCCGGCCGGCTGGTGCCGGTGGGCCGCGGCGGCGAGCGCCGCGCGATCGCGCTGGCCAACCCGTCGCTCGGCGGCAAGCCGTACGCGACGCCGACGCTGTGGGCGGCGATCCAGTACCTGATGCCCGGCGAGGACGCCCCCGAGCACCGCCACACGCAGCACGCGTTCCGCTTCGTCGTCGAGGGCGAGGGCGTGTGGACGGTGGTCGGCGGCGACCCGATCCGCATGTCGCGCGGCGACTTCCTGCCGCAGTCGGGCTGGAACTGGCATGCCCACCACAACGCGGCGACGCAGCCGATGGCGTGGATCGACGGCCTGGACATCCCGTTCTCGTACTACACCGAATCGCAGTTCTTCGAGTTCGGCCGCGACCGGCTCACGCCGGCCGAGATGACGACGCCGGCGCGCTCGCGCTCGGAGCGGCTGTGGGGCTACCCGGGGCTGCGCCCGGCGTCGCAGCCCGACGCGCTGCCGGCCACGCCGCTGCTCGCCTACCGCTGGGCCGACACCGACCGTGCGCTCGCCGAGCAGCTCGCGCTGGAACAGGAGGGCCAGGCGGTGACGCTCGGCCCCGGCCACGCGGCGGTGCGCTTCACCAACCCGACCAACGGCCGCGACGTGCTGCCGACGATCCGCACCGAGATGCACCGCCTGCGCGCAGGTGCGTCCAGCGTCGCGCGACGCGAGGTCGGCTCGTCGGTCTACCAGGTCTTCGACGGCCGCGGCACCGTGCGCGTCGGCGAGCGCACGTGGACGGTCGCGCGCGGCGACATGTTCGTCGTGCCGTCGTGGGTGCCGTTCTCGGTGCAGGCCGGCGCCGACACCGCGCTCGACCTGTTCCGCTTCGGCGACGCGCCGATCTTCGAGGCCTTGCACGCGCACCGCGTGCAGGTCGACGCGGCCTGACGGGGCGGCAGGCGTGAAGCTGCACGGCTTCTTCCGCAGCGGCACCTCGCACCGGCTGCGCATCGCGCTGAACCTCAAGGGCCTGCCTTACGAGACGGTGCCGGTCGATCTGCGCCGCGAGCAGCACCTGGGCGACGCCTACAAGGCGCTGAACCCGCAGGGGCTGGTACCGACGCTCGAGGCCGGCGGCCGCGTGCTGACGCAGTCGCCGGCGATCCTCGAGTGGCTCGAGGAGCGCCACCCCGAGCCGCCGCTGCTGCCTCGCGACGCCGACGCTCGCGCCCGCGTGCGCGCGCTCGCGGCGATCGTCGGCTGCGACATCCACCCGGTGAACAACCGCCGCATCCTCGAGGCGCTGCGCCACGACTTCGGCGCGAACGAGGCCGCGGTGCAGCGCTGGTGCGGCCGCTGGATCGCCGACGGCTTCGACGCGATCGAGGCGCTGCTCGCCGCCGACGCCCGCCGCGGCGACTTCTGCTTCGGCGATGCGCCGACGCTGGCCGACGTCTACCTCGTGCCGCAGGTCGAGAGCGCACGCCGCTTCCAGGTCGACGTCGCGCGCTGGTCGCGCATCGCCGCGGTCGACGCCGCGTGCCTGCGCCTCGACGCGTTCCGCCGCGCCGCGCCAGCCCTGCAACCCGACGCCACGTGACGCGCGCCGCGTCCGCGGCGCCACCTTGCCGTCCACCTACCCACGCATCCCTTCGCTGAACCTGCAGGAGACCCCGATGAAGAACCCGTTGAAGACACTGCCCGTCATCGCCTCGGCGGCCGTCGCCGCCCTCGCCCTCGCCGCCGCGCCCGGCGCCTCGGCGCAGGCGCTCAAGCTCGCGCACATCACGCCGCCGACGCACGTGTGGCACCAGGTGTCGGAGAAGATCGCCGCCGACCTCGCGACCGCCACCGGCGGCAAGATGAAGATCGCCGTCAGCCCGCTGCAGAAGCTGGGCACCGAGGCGCAGGTGATCAACCTGATGCAGGCCGGCGCGGTGCAGTTCTCGGTGTTCACGGTCGGCGGGCTGGCCAACCGCGAGGAGTCGCTGCTCGGCTGGTCGCTGCCGTACGTGTTCAAGGACGTGCCGCATGCGGCGCGCGCCGCGAACACGCCGGCCGCGCGCGAGATGCTCAAGCGCCTGGAGACCAGCGGGCTGGTCGGCCTGGGCTACGCCTTCGCCGGCATGCGGCAGGTGCTGTCGCTGCAACCCGTGGCCGGCCCGAAGGACCTCGCCGGCAAGAAGGTGCGCTCGTTCCCGAGCCCGGTGTACAACGACTGGTGGCTGGCCAACGGCGCCGCGCCGACCGCGATGCCGTTGTCCGAGGTGGCGCCGTCGCTGACCACCAAGCTGCTCGACGCGGTCGACATCGACCTCGACGCGCTCGTCGGGCTGAAGTTCTACCAGCAGGCGCCGAACCTGTCGCTGACCAACCACATGGCGTTCCCGGCGGTGATCGCGGTGTCGAAGAAGTGGTGGGACGCGCGCACCGACGCCGAGCGCGAGACGATCCGCAAGGTCGTCGCCGACGCCGAGAAGTGGGGCATGCAGGTGGCCGCCGACGCCGAGGCCAGCAACCTGAAGAAGGCGCAGGCCGACGGCACCAAGGTCATCGAGTTCGACGTCAAGGCGTTCCAGGCCGTCGCCGCGCCGGTGCGTGACAAGTACGTCGCGAAGAACGCGCTGATCGCCGACTTCTACAAGCAGGTCAAGGACCTCTGACGCGGTCTGCCGCCGCGGCCCCGGACCCGACAACGAGGAGACGACGATGCCCGCGTCGACGATCGTCGAGCGCGCCGACGCCGCCCTGGCGGCCGTCGAGCAGGTGGTGGTGGTGCTGCTGACCGGCGGCATCACCGCGATCATGATGACCCAGGTGGTGCTTCGCTACTTCTTCGGCGCGCCGCTGTTCTGGGCCGAGGAGATCTCGGTGCAACTGCTCGTGTTCGCCAGCGTGTTCGGCCTGTCGCTGCTGACGCGCCGGGGCGACCTGGTCAGCATCGACTTCCTGCCGCGCGCGCTGTCGCCGCGCGCGCGCCACGCGCTGATGGCCGCGCTCGGCGGCGTGATGCTGGCCGTCGTCGGGTTCATCGCCTGGCTCGCGTGGGACTGGATCGCGCGGCCCGACGTGCGCATCGAGCTGTCGGCCACCACGCAGCTGCCGCGCTGGTACACCTACGCGGTGCTGCCGGTGGGGCTGAGCTGCATGGCGCTGCACCAGGCGGCGGCGATCGTGCGCCACCTGCAGGGGTTCGCGCAGCCCGCCGGGGCGCAGGCATGATCACGCTCGCGGTGTTCTTCGGCCTGCTGTTCGCGGGCCTGCCGATCTTCGGCGTGATCCTCGCCGGCGCGATCGTCTTCCTCGCGACCAACGACCTCGCGGCGCTGTACGACTCGATCCCGATCCAGATCTACGGCGCGCTCGAGATCAACAGCCTGCTGGCGATCCCGCTGTTCATGCTGGTCGGCGAGGTCATGAACAAGGCCGGGCTGACGCAGCGCCTGGTCGCGGTGGCCGAGGTGCTGGTCGGCGGGCTGAAGGGCGGGCTGGCCTACGCGAACCTGTTCACCAACGCGATGGCCGCGTCGATCCTCGGCTCGGCGGTGGCGCAGATCGGCGTGATGAGCAAGGTCATGATCCCCGAGATGGAGCGCAAGGGCTACGACCGCGCGTTCTCCGGCGCGGTCACGGTGTCGGCCGGGCTGCTCGGGCCGATCATCCCGCCGTCGATGCTGATGATCATCTACGGCGTCGTCGCGGTGCAGCCGATCGCGCCGCTGTTCATCGCTGGCATCGTGCCCGGCGCGCTGATCGTGCTGGCGCTGGCGCTGGTGATCTTCCTGTGGGGCGTGTTCGGCGGCGGACTGCCTTCGGGCGCCGGGCGCGAGCTCGCAGCCAAGGGGCGCATCCTGTTCGAGGGGCTGGTGCCGGCGCTGATCCCGCTGGTGGTCATCGTCGGCATCATGGCCGGCGTGATGACGCCCACCGAGTCGGGCGCGGTGGCGTCGATCATCGCGCTGGTGCTCGGCTTCGCCTACCGCGAGCTGAAGCTGCGCGACCTCGGGCCGATCTTCCTCGCCGTCGCACTGAGCACCGCCACGATCACCGGGCTGATCGCCGCCGCGTCGGTGCTGAGCTGGGCGCTGGCGTTCCAGGGCGTGCCCGACCTGCTGGTCGAGTTCATGTCGGGGCTGACCAGCTCGCCGACGCTGTTCCTGCTGCTGGTGATCGTGATGCTGCTGGTGCTGGGCATGTTCCTCGAGAGCATCAGCGTGCTGATCGTCGTCGTGCCGCTGCTGATGCCGGTGGTCACCGGGCTAGGCATCGACCCGATCCACTTCGGCGTCGTGTGCACCGTGGCCACCGTGATCGGGCTGGTCACGCCGCCGGTGGGGCCCGGGCTGTACATCGCGATGGTCGCCGCCGACATCCGCATGGGCGCGCTGTTCAAGGCGACCTTGCCCTTCCTGGCCGCGGTGCTGGCCTGCCTGGTGCTGATCGCCGCAGTGCCGGCGCTGTCGACCTGGCTGCCGAAGGTGACGATCGGCTGACTCACGAAGGCGAGGCACTCATGACGACTTCCCCCACATCGAACCCCGCCCCCGGCGGCGACGACCCGCTGAACCAGTTCGCCGACTGCCACGCCGGCATCCTGACGCACCTGCACGCGCTGGCCGGGCTGCCGGCGCTGGCGCGCGCCGCGGTGCAGGCGCGCCGGACCGCCGCGGACACCGTGAAGTTCTTCCGCGACGTGATCCACGAGCACCACGCGCAGGAGGAGAAGGAGCTGTTCCCGGCGGTGCTGGGCAGCGCGAAGCCCGGCGACGAGCAGCGGCGGGTGCAGCAGATCGTCGAGCGGCTGACACGCGAGCACCGCGACATCGAGGCCGGCTGGGCGCGACTCGAGCCGGCGCTGCGCGACGTCGCGAGGGGTCGCGACGCCGATCTCGACGCCGCCGCGGTCGACGCGCTGGTGCACCGCTACGAGGCACATGCGGCGTACGAAGAGCGCGAGTTCCTGCCGCTGTCGCAGACCATCCTCGGCCGCGACGACAAGCACATGGCGGCGCTGGGCCTGTCGCTGCACATGCGCCACGCGCTGCCGCAGGCGCTGGCGCGCTACCGCGGGCGCATCTGACCCCGGCGCGTGGCGCCGGTCACGGCAGGCGCACGAACACCGGCACGCGAGCGTCGCGCAGGCACTGCGCGGTGACGCTGCCGGTGATCACGCCACGCAGCCCGGTGCGCCCGTGCGTGGTCATCGCCAGCATCGCGTCGCCGAGGCTGCGCACGAACGGCGGGATCGCCTCCTTCGGCTCGCCGTGCAGCACCTCCCAGCCGACCGGCACACCGTGGCGGTCGGCGATCTCGCGCGCACGCGAGCGCACGTAACCCGACTCCTGCACGTCGCCCGACGGCACGTTGGGGTCGAGCTGCACCGACGGGTCGATCACCGAGACGACGACCACCTTGGCGCCGAGCCACTTCGCCAGCGCCGCCGCCTGCGGGATGATGCTCTCCGACAGCGCGCTGCCGTCCAGCGGCAGCACGATGCGCCCGACCTTGGACAGCGCCATCGGGCCGTCGGGGTGCGGACGGAACACGACCAGCGGCTCGCCGAGCTCGCGCAACACCTGCAGCGCGACGCTGCCGAACATCGCCTGCATCGCGCCGCTGTGGCCGTGAGAGCACATCGCCACCAGCGTGCCGGCCACGCGCCGCGCCTCGTCGCGGATCGCTGCCGCGACGCCGGCCGCCGGGGCGCGCATGCACAGCGCCTTCGCGCCCACCGGCGCGGCCAGCGCCTCGACGTAGTGCGTCGCACCGGCCAACTCGTCGTCGCGGTCGACGACGCGCAGCAGCGCCAGCTCGGCGCCGGTGGCGCGCGCGACCTGCGACGCAGGCGCGATCAGCTGTTCGGAGAACCTGGAGCCGTCGACGGGAACGAGGATTCGCGTGTACATGGTTGGGGCCTTGCGTGGCGGGGCGACCGGGGTTCGGGACCGGCTCAATCATAGGCCCGTCGGGCGGCGGGGTGCGCTCAGGCCGGCGCACCCGGTGGCGCATGCGCATCGGCACCCGACTCGCCACCCGGCGCCACCGCGGTCGCGCGGTCGCGCCCGCCGCGCTTGCTCGCGTACAACGCCTGGTCGGCGCGGTGCAACATCGCGCCGAGATCGTCGGCGTGCGTGCCGAGCGCGGTCACGCCGAAGCTCGCGGTGACCGGCTGCGTCGTGCCGTGCACCGGTACCGCCAGCGCCCGCAGCGCGTCGCCCATGCGCTGCGCCAGCGCCAGCGCGCTGTCGAGGTCGGTCTCGGGTGCGAGCACGACGAACTCCTCGCCGCCGAACCGCGCCAGGCTGTCGGCGTCGCGCAACAGGCCCTGCAGCGCGGCGGCGACGCGCCGCAGCACCGCATCGCCGCCGCCATGGCCGTGGCGGTCGTTGATCGCCTTGAAGTGGTCGATGTCGATCATCACCAGCGCCAGCGGGCGGCGGTGGCGGCGCGCATTCCCCACCGCGGCGTGCGCGACGGCGTCGAAGGCGCGTCGGTTGAACAGCCCGGTCAGCGGGTCGGTCATCGCCAGCTGCTCGAGCCGGCCGTTGACCTCGTCGAGCCGCGCGGTGCGCTCGGCCACACGCGCCTCGAGCTCGAGGTTCAGCTGGTCGAGGCGCCGGTTGGCGGTGTGCAGCGCCTGCCGCTCGGCGCGCAGGCGGCCCAGCAACGCGGCCAGCCCGAGCGCGAGCAGGCTCATCGCGGCGATGAATTCCTGCGCGCGCATCGTTGCCTCCGCGGCCGGCAGCTCGCCGAACGGGTGGCGGTCGTGGGTCGTCGCCCACGCCAGGGCCAGGGCGACCACGGCGACCGCGGCGCTCGTCGCGCGCAGGTCGAAACGCGCGGCGAGGTAGACGATGCAGGGCAGCACCAGCACCGGCGCGGCGTGCCCGCCGAGCAGCGCGCCGCTGCGCGAGGTGGCCAGCACCGCGGTCACCGCGGCGCCGGCGACGACCACCGCGGCGTCGACGCGGCCGACGCGCATCGGTGCGCGGGCGTCGGCGCCCGGCGCCGTCCGGCCGACGGCCAGGCTCGACAGCAACGGCGTGAAGATCAGCAGCTCCAGCGCATCGCCAAGCCACCACACGCGCACGAAGTCCAGGTAGCCGGTGTGGCCGTCACGGAACTGGGTGTACGCGGCTGCGCCGATCACCGCGGCCGTCAGCGCGCCGGCGAGCGGCCCGGCGAGCAGGAACTTGCGCAGGTCGGCCAGCGACTGCATCCGCAGGTCGAATCGCCAGCGCCGCAGCAGCGCCCAGGCCAGCGTGGCCTCGAGCGCGTTGGCCACGCCGAACACCAGCGCCTCGGCGACGCTGAACGTCGGCAGGTCGGCGGCGACCTCGGCGGCGATGCCGAGCAGGGCGATCGGCACGACGTCGCGGCGGCGCGCGAGCAGCATCGCCACCAGCAGCACGCTGTTGGGCGGCCACAGGATCGCGATGCCTTCGGGCATCACCGCCATCGACACGCCGAGTCGCGCGCCGGCGTAATAACCCAGGGGCACCAGCCACCACAGGTGCGTGCGCGGCAACGGTCGCAACAACACCGACCCTCCCTCTTCCCAGGGGGGTATTGTCGCCGACCCCGGCCGGCCCCGTGTTCCGCGTCAGATCGCGTCGAGCGGGATCTTCAGATAGCGGATGCCGTTGTCCTCGGCCGGCGGCAGCCGGCCGGCGCGCATGTTCACCTGCACCGACGGCAGCAGCAGCGCGGGCATGCCCAGTGTCCTGTCGCGCGCGGTGCGCATCGCCACGAACTCGGCCTCGCTGACGCCGTCGTGCACGTGCACGTTGCCCTCACGCTGGGCGGCCACCGTCGTCACGTGGCGCGGCGGCGGCGCCTCGGGCAGGTAGTCGTGGCACAGGTACAGCCTCGTGGACGGCGGCAGCGCGAGCACCTTGCGGATCGAGCGGTACAGCGTCGCCGCGTCGCCGCCGGGGAAGTCGCAGCGCGCGGTGCCGTAGTCGGGCATGAACAGCGTGTCGCCGACGAAGGCCACGGTGACGTCGCCGTCGCGCACGACGTAGGTCATGCACGCCGGCGTGTGCCCGGGGGTGTGCATCGCGGTGGCCAGCAGGCCCCCGATCGCGAACGTGTCGCCGTCGTCGAACAGGTGGTCGAAGGGTTGGCCGTCGCAGGCGAAGTCCGCACCGGCGTTGAACAGCCGGCCGAAGGTGCGCTGCACCGTCGTGATGCGGCTGCCGATCGCGATGCGCCCGCCGAGCTGCTGCTTCAGGAACGGCGCGGCCGACAGGTGGTCGGCGTGCACGTGGGTCTCGAGCAGCCACTGCACGCTGGCGCCGAGCGCGCGCACCCGCTCGACCAGACGTCCGGCGCCGGCGGTCGAGGTGCGCCCCGACGCGGCGTCGTAGTCGAGCACGCTGTCGACCAGCGCAGCCTGCATCGACGCACGGTCGAGCACGAGGTGGCTGAAGGTCGAGGTGGCCGGGTCGAAGAACGACTCGACCTCGAGGCGGCAGGTGGCAGGCGTCGGTCGGGGCATCGGTGGCGGCGGGTTCAGGTGTCGCGCCGGCGCAGCAGGCGCAGGTGCATCGGGCGTGTGAAGGCGGCGCCGTGGGCGCCCAGGTGCGGCTCGAAGCGCGCGCGCACCGCCGCGCGCGTCGCGTCGTCGAGATGGCGCTCGGCGAAGGTCACGTCGACCATGCGGCGCTCGAAGTCGGCGAAGTCGCGAAAGTGCACCGGCACGTCGAAGCGCCGCTCGAGCACCGCGTCCCAGCCGCCGCCGGCCAGTGCGCGGTCGAGCGCGGCCTGCGCTGCGGCACGCACCACGCCCTCGTCGTTGAACAGGCGCGCGATCTCGTCGAGCGCGCCGGCGCACACCGGCTCGGACACGACCAGCCAGCCCCGCGGGCGCAGCACCCGGCGCACCTCGGCCAGCGCGGCGTCCATCGCGTCCCGCGGCACGTGGTGCAGCGACTTGAGCATCAGCGCCAGGTCGAAGCTCGCGTCGGCGCACGGGATCGCCTGCGCGCCGGCCGCGACGAACGCCAGCCCGGGCTGCGGGGCGGCCCGGTTCTTCGCGAGCTGGCGCGCGTCGACCTCGAGCCCGGTGACGCGGCAGCCCGGAAAGCGTCGCAGCAGCGCCCGTGCCAGCCGGGCGTTGCCGCAGCCGGGCTCGACGATGTCGAGGCCGCGCCCGAGCGGCAGCATTCCGGCCAGCAGGTCGAGCTCGTCGTCGACGAGTCGCGGCGGTGCGCAGGCGGCCGTCATGGCGTCGATGCGGCAGGCGGGGTCGGGGTGGCCTGCAGCGTGCGCAGCCGGCGGTCCAGCGACGCGGCGCTGAGCATGCCGAAGTGGCGCTCGACGACGCGGCCCCGGGCGTCGACGAACAGCGTCGTCGGCAGCCCCGACGAGCCGATCGCCGGGCCCAGCCGCGACGCGGGGTCGAGCCACACGCCGTCGAGCGTGAACGACTGCGCCGCGACGAAGCGCCGCACCGCGGCCGCGTCCTCGCCTTGGTTGACGAACAGGAAACGCACGCTTGGCGTGCGCTGCTGCGCCTGCGCGAACGCCGGCAGTTCGACGCGGCACGGCGCGCACCAGCTGGCCCACAGGTTGATCACGGCCGGTCGACCCTGCACCAGCGTGCGCAGTTCCGCGGCATCGCCGTCGGGGGCGCTCAGCGCCAGCGCCGGCAGCGGCGGGCGGTCGTGCACGCCGAGCAGCGTCGACGCGAGGCCCCAGAACGCCGCCGCGGCCAGCGCCGCGGCGCCCAGCGCGCGGCGCAGCGGCGCCGCACGCCACGCCCGCCAGGCGAGCACGGCCAGCGCCGCGGCGACGCCGGCCGCGGGCGACCAGCCGCCGTCGCGGATGTCGAGCACGCTCCACGGCGACGCGAGGTAGGCGTCGGCCGCCCCGGCGACGAACACGACGCGCGCCGACGCGAAGCCGGCCAGTGCGGCCAGCCACACCGCATCGGCGGCCGCTCGCGCGCCGGGCCCGGCCAGCCGCGACGCCAGCGCCTGCGCGAGCAGCAGCGCGCCGAGCCACAGCAGCGGGTTGAGCGGAAAGGCGAGGGGGCCGAGCTGCAGCGCCGCCACGGACCGCCTCAGTCGCCGGTCGACGCGTGCAGCCGCGCGTGGATGCGCCGCGTCGTGCGCCACACGCCCCACAGCACCAGCGGGATCAGCGCACCGGCGGCGATCTCCGGGTCGACCGGCAGTCCGGCGGACTTCGCCGCCTTCGCCCCGTACAGCAGCAGGCTGACCACGTAGTACGAGATCGCCGCGATCGACAGCCCCTCGACGGTGGCCTGCAGCCGCAGCTGCAGCTGCTGCCCGCGCGTGAGTTTGGCCAGCAGCTGCTGGTTCTGCGCCTCGGTGGCGATGTCCACGCGGGTGCGCAGCAGGGCGCTGGTGCGTTCGACGCGCTGCGACAGCGACGCCAGCCGGCGCGCGGTGGCGGCGACGGTGGCGATCGCCGGGTTCATGCGCCGCTGCAGGAACTCGCCCAGCGTCTGCGTGCCCGGGATCGCCGCCTCGCGCAGCTCGGCCACGCGCTGCGCGACCAGCGTGTCGTACGCGCGCGTGGCGGCGAAGCGGTAGTCGTGCTCGGCGGTGGCACGCTCGAGCCGCGCGGCCAGCGCGACGAGCCGCTCGAGCAGCTGCTGGTCCGACGCGCGCCCGGCCTCGAGCTGCTCGGTGAGCGTGGCCAGCGTGGCCTCCGCGTCGTTGAGCCCGGGGGCCAGCGACTTCGCCGCGGGCAGCCCGCGCAGCGCCATCAGGCGGTAGGTCTCGAGCTCGAGCAGGCGCTGCGAGATGCGGCCGGCGCGCGTGTCGGTGGTCGACGGCGGCGCGATCACCAGCATGTGCTCGAAGCCGTCGTCGCGCAGGTGGAAGTCGGTCACCGCGCACGAGTGGCTGCGGCCCTGGCTGCTGCGACCCATCAGCGACGCGGCCACCGCCTCGGCGCCGAACCAGCGCTGGGCCCGCGCGATCAGTGCCTGCGGGTCGTCGAGCTCGCCGTGCACCATCGCCAGCTTGATCGCGGCAATCGTGCGGCCGGGGATCGTGCGCAGCCAGCCGGGGTCGACGGCCAGCGCGTCGAGCCGCGCGGGGCCATCGGTGTCGAGGCCGGCAGCATCGGGCAGCGGCTGCACCAGCGAGTAGCGCGTGAATTCGGTGTGGCGCTCCCACTTCAGCGCGCAGCCGTCCAGGCGCAGGCGCAGGAAGTTGCCGGCCAGGTCGTCGATGGAGAGCGCCGCCTGCCCGGGCAGGCGGCGCAGGTGGATGCATTCGTCGTCGCGGGCGACGCCGGCGTTGAGCACCGCGACGTGCACGACCAGCGCCGGCAGCCGGATGCGCGCCGACGGGCGCGCGTGCACTTCGTTGTGCAGCACCGCGCGCAGCGCATCGTCGGGCGGCAGCGCGACGCGCGGGTCGGTGTCGGTGGCATGGCGGGTCATGGCGTGCGCGGCGGACCGGGCGGTCGCGCCGATTCTGCCGCGTGGGCCCTCAGCACCCGGTGCCCGGCAGCCGGGCGCCGAGCTCGTGCGCCTTCGCGGCGGCGGCCACGTCGCCCTGGTCGGCGGCGCGCGAGTACCAGTACCGCGCCAGGCGCAGGTCGCAGTCGACGCCCAGGCCCGCCTCGTACATCGAGGCGACCAGGTACATGGCGCCAACGTCGCCGCGCTGCGCGGCCTCACGGTACCAGTGCACCGCCGCGGCCGCATCCTGCGGGGTGCCGCGGCCGAGGTAGTAGGCGGTGCCGGTCTCCACCATGGCGTCGACGCTGCCGGCGGCGGCGGCGCGCAGGAACCAACGGTGCGCGCCCTGCAGGTCGGGGCGACCGGTGGCGACGCCCTGTTCGTGCAGGCGGGCGAGGTCCACCATCGCGGTGACGAAGCCTGCCTGTGCCGCGCGTTGCAACCGCTGCAGCGCCTGCGCGACGCTGGCGCCGGCGATCTCGCGACGCAGGTGCATGACACCCAGGTTGTAATCGGCCGCCGGCACGCTGGCGCGCGACAGCCGCTCGAACGCGGCACGCGCCTCGTCGAGGCGGCCGGCTTCGTAGTCGGCGACGGCGCGCTCGAGTTCGGCGTGCGCCGCCGATCGCACGGCGGGGACCGCGGCGGGCGCGCGGGTGGCACAGCCGGCGAGCGCCAGCGCCATGGCGAGCACGAGTGGCGGCAGGCCAGATGCCAGCAGGCGGCCACGCGACACGGCGCGGGGGACTCTCATCGGCACCTCCTCGCGCGCCAGTGTGCCCGACGGCGGGCGGCGCGCCGACAATGCGCGCATGGCCGATGCGACCGCTCCGCCACCCGACTGCCGTGTCCTCGGCCGCGCCGACTACGCCGCGACCGAGGCCGCGATGCGCGCCTTCACCGCATCGCGCGACGCGTCGACGCGCGACGAGATCTGGCTCGTCGAGCATCCCCCGGTGTTCACGCAGGGCGTGGCCGGGCGCGCCGCCCACGTGCTCGACGCCGGCGACATCCCGGTGGTGCAGACCCACCGCGGCGGGCAGGTGACCTACCACGGGCCCGGGCAGGTCGTCGCCTACCCGCTGGTCGACCTGCAGCGCCTGCGGATCTACGTCAAGGAATACGTGTTCCGCCTGGAGTCCGCGGTGCTGGCCGTGCTCGAGGAGTACGGCGTCACCGGCCACCGCGTCGCCGGTGCGCCGGGCATCTACGTGCGCCTCGACGACCCGTTCGGCCACGCCGCGCTCGCCGGGCCGGCCGACGCGCGCGACCCGTTCCGCGGGCTGGCCAAGATCGCGGCGCTGGGCATCAAGGTCAGCCGCGGCTGCACCTACCACGGGGTGGCGCTGAACGTCGCGATGGACCTGTCGCCCTTTTCACGCATCCACCCTTGCGGCTACGCCGGGCTGCAGACGGTCGATCTGGCTAGACTCGGGGTTTGCACCGACTGGGCCGACGCCGCCGACCGGCTGGCGCGCCGCCTGGTGGCCCAGCTGACCCCCTGACCCGCCCGCCGCCGATGACCACGCCTGCGCCCGCCCACGACCCGACCGTCAAGCAGAAGGCGCAGGCGAAGACTGCGCGCATCCCGATCAAGGTGGTGCCGGCCGAGGTGCTGAAGAAGCCCGAGTGGATCCGCGTCAAGGCCGGCAGCCCGACGACGCGTTTCTACGAGATCAAGCAGATCCTGCGCGAGCACAAGCTGCACACGGTGTGCGAGGAGGCCAGCTGCCCGAACATCGGCGAGTGTTTCGGCAACGGCACCGCGACGTTCATGATCATGGGCGACAAGTGCACGCGCCGCTGCCCGTTCTGCGACGTCGGTCACGGCCGCCCCGACCCGCTCGACGCGGACGAGCCGCTCAACCTGGCCAAGACGATCGCCGCGCTGAAGTTGAAGTACGTGGTCATCACCAGCGTCGACCGCGACGACCTGCGCGACGGCGGCGCGGCGCACTTCGTCG
>NZ_DAOKZA010000051.1:0-26459 GCF_035325925.1 Azohydromonas sp.
GCATCCTCGACTGTTCACACGGGCCGCGTCAATGCGGCCTTGAGGCCACGCTTACCAACGGGACCAGCCCAGCGCAACAGCGTCAACACGACAAGCTCACTCGCCAGGCCGTGCCCGGCACGACCGAATGGTTTCGCGCCGGGCGCGCGCGAGGTTGACACCAGCTCACGCGGCGGCAGAGGTGGTAGCCGCGGACCCTGCGCGGTCACCGCCACGCCAGACGCGCCACAGCAGGCGCGGCGCGAACAGCGTCTCGGGCCGCGCGAGCATGTGGACGACCTTGACGAAGGCGCTCGCGACCACGACGTCGTGCACCGCCACACGGTGCACGCGCGCCATATAGGCGTTGACGACGCGCACCGGCAGCGCACGCGGGCCCTGCACCACGGGCAGCGCGAGGTCGCCTCCGACGGCGATGCGCCACGGCGCGTCGACGACCTTCGCCGCCGCGGTGAAGAAGCGCCAGGACAAGCCGTGCGTGCCGGCGGCCAGCGCCGCGCGAAGAACCAGCGCCTCGCAAGCGGCCACCGTCATGCCCTGGCCGTAGATCGGGTTGAAGCTGGCCAGCGCGTCGCCCATCACCAGATAGCCCGTCGGGAACCGGCGCAGTCGTTCGTAGTGACGTCGCTGGCTGTGCGCAAACGCGTAGCGCATCGGTTCGCCGATCATCTCGCCCCGCTCGGCCAGCGCCGCGATCTCGGGGCTGCCGATCTGGCGCGCACGCTCGGCCATCGCCTCGCGGCTGACCGGCACATGGTCACCGGCGTAGCCGCCGACGCCCGCCACCCAGCGCTCGCGGCCCTCGGCATCGGGCTCCTGCGCGATCAGGATGCTCGGCCGCGGCAGCCTGGCCGTCGCGGCGCCGATGACGCAGGCCAGCGGTGGCTGCCCGGACAGGCGGCGGAAGTAGGCGCTCGTGTAGGCCAGACCGATTCGCACTCGCTCCTCGGGCGGTGCCTCGTAACCCCAGTCGCGCAGCCAGCCTGGAGTTCGTGAGCCGCGACCGCTGCAGTCGACGACGAGCGCGGTGGCCAGCGTCTGCGGCTGCGGCTCGGCGACGCCGGCGGCGTCGCGCGGCTGCCAGCGCAGACCCACGACGCGCCCGTCCTCGTGCACCGGCGCCAGCACGTCGACCGCGGTCATCATCCGCACGTTCGGCAGCGCGCGCACGCGGCGCCGCACTTCGGCCTCGATCGCCAGCCGGCTGGCCGCCAGCGCGCGCACGCCCAGCGTGACCCGCGCCAGGCGCTGGCCATTGGCGTCCAGCGCGACCTCGCTGCCCGCGTCGCCGGCGAGCGCCCCGTGCGCGATCAGCGCATCGGAGAAGCCGGGAAACAGGTCGTCGAGCACCTGCCGGCCGCGCGCCAGCAGGCCATGCGGCTGCACCGCCTGCGGCGTGCCCTTGCGCGGTGCGGCGCCGTCGGGCAGGTCGTCGCGCTCGAGCAGCACGACGTCGTCGAAGCGCTCGGCGAGGATGCGCGCCGCCAGCAGGCCGGCCATGCTGGCGCCGATCACCGCGGCACGACGGGGGCTGGGCGTGTTCATCGTGGTGCTCCTGGTCGGGGACGATGGGGATTCGGGGGGACTCAGGCCAAGGCTTCGACGCCGGCGCCGCACTCGCGGCAGACGCCGCGGGTGCCGTCGATGCGATTCATCGCGCCGCACGCACCGCAGCGGCGCAGGAATGAGCCCACGCGCACCGGCGCGTACACACTGGTCGTGCCGCCTTCGGCGATGCCGTCGCGGAAGAAGCGCTGCATCGCCTGAGCGTGCGTGCCGGCGCGCATCGCCGCCGACAGCGCCTCGTGGCTGGCCCACGCGCTGACGGTGGTCATGCGCCGTCCGGCGACCGACGCCGTGGCGCCGAGGAACGCCGGGTTGCCGAGCTGCTCGATCACGGTCTGCCGGCTCATCTCGCGGATCGACTGCACATGCTCGTCAGCTGCGGCGAGCAGCTCGGTGAGCGCGAGGACGCCCGGCCGTACCGGCTGCTCGCGGCGCACGACGATCGACGTGCCGAACGCAAACGGACCGATCCGGCGCGGCTGCACGACGACATCGAGCCCGAGCTGGCGCGGCACGACGGCCGAGTCGAAATACCCGCAAACGCTGCGGATGCCGTCGCCGCCGACGCGGATGACGTCGATGCCGGGCAGGCGCACCGCACGCCCGGTCGGCGGCAGGCCGTTGAACGGGCCGTGGTTGCGGCCAAGCATCGTCCACTCGGCGTGCACGGTGCCGCCGGCGACGCGGTGCACTTCGCCGAGCGCGAAGTCGAGGTCGGGCATCGCCGCCCAAAGTGCGCGCATGTAGCCGGCGAGCGCGTCGCCCGCGATCGGCCCGCCGGTCAGCGGGTCCTCGTACGTGCCGCCTGGGGCGAGGGTGGCGAGCACGGCGCCCGCGTCGCGCTGGCGCCAGCCGTCGAAGTAGCGCTGGCTGGTGGCGACGGGGTCGAAGGTGGCGTCGGTCATCGGGGTCCTCCATCGGGTCGGTCGGGGCGGCGCCGCTAGGCGGCGACGGCCCGGCGGCGCAGAATCGACGGCGCCGGGCCTGTCGCCACTGTCCGCGAAGGCCGTTAACGCGGCGCAAACCGAGCGTTGCGGCAGCGCTGCCGAGCGCTGCGGCGGGTTCGCCGGCACTTCGGGGGGCGCCGATGCGCGGTTTGCGCGTGCTGATGCTGGGGCAGGGCCGCATCGAGTTCGACGGCCAGCCGCTGACGCGACTGATGGCGCCGAAGCAGCAGGCCATCGTCTACCTGCTGGCGGCCGGCGACGAGCCGCTCGCGCGCGGCCGCGTCGCGACGCTGCTGTGGGGCGAGCACGACGACGCCGCGGCGCGCGCGAGCCTGCGCGTGGCGCTCACCCGGCTGCGCCGCTGGCTGCCCGGCATGCTCGACATCGACGACCGGCAGATCGGCTTCGCCACCGGCGCGCCGGTGGCCGTCGACTGGCGAGAGGTGCGCGCGGCGCTGCGCGCCGGCGCCGACGCACCGGCGCGCCTCGCGGCCGCCGAGGCCTGGCGCGGGCCGCTGCTCGACGGCCTCGACCTCGTCGCCGGCGACGCCTTCGAGCACTGGCTCGCCCTTGCGCGCCAGCATGCGCGCGACGACGCGGCCGCGCTGCGGCGCACGCTGCTGCAGCAGTCCGAAGCCGGCGGCGCGCTCGACGAGGCGGTCGAGCACGCGCGCGGTCTGCTCGAGATCGACGACGCCGACGAGCCGACCCACATGGCACTGATGCGCCTGCTCGCCGCGCGCGGGCAGCGCACCGCGGCGCTCGCGCAGTACGAGGCCTGCCGTGCCGCACTCGCCGAGCGGCTGGGTGCGAAACCGTCGGCGGCGTGTTACGCGCTGTACACGCGCATCCACGCCGAGGTCGAGCCGGCGGTCGCATCCCCGGCGGCGCTCGGCCAGGCCGGCAGTGCCTCGAACGCCCGGCCGGCACCCGCGGCCGTCGCCGCGACGCCGCCGGCCGTTGTCGCCCCCACGCTGCTCGGGCGCGACGCCGAGCTCGCGCTGCTCGGCGAGCGCTTGGCCGACCCCGAGTGTCGTTGGCTGACGATCACCGGCCCCGGCGGCGTCGGCAAGACGCGGCTGGCCGAGGCTGCGGCCGTGGCGTTCGGCCCGCGGTTCGCGCGCGGCACGCTGTGGTTCAGCGGTCGCGACGCGGGCGGCGTGCTGCATGACGCCGACACGCTCGCCCAGCGCGCCACCGAGCACCTCGGTGCCGACCGCGACGTGCCCCGCGCCCTGCTGGTCGTGCTCGACAATCTCGAGACGGTGCCCGACGCGCGCTCGTTCGCGGCGCGACTCGCCGTGCGCGTGCCCGGCGCCGTCGTGCTCGCAACGTCGCGCGTGCGCGTCGGGGCCGCACGCGAGTGGCTGCTCGAACTCGCGGGGCTGCCCGTGCGACGTGCCGCCGACGGCAGGACGGCGTCGCCGGCGGCGCAGCTCTTCACCGCCGCGCTGCGACGCCTCGACGCCGCCTTCGCCGACGGCATCGACGCCGAGACCGTCGAGCGCGTGTGCGCCGCCGTCGGTGGCCTGCCGCTCGCGCTCGAGATGGCAGCGCAGGCGGCGCACCGCGACGGCGTGGCCGCCGTCGCGGCGCGTCTCGACGCCGGCGCGCCGCTCGCCGACCCCGGCCGCGACCCGCACGACCGCCACCAAAGTCTGGATCTCGTGCTCGACGACTCGTGGGCGCGGCTCGACGCCGGGCTGCGCGAGGCGGCGCTGCGGCTCGCATGGCTGCCGGCCGAGATCGACGCCGCGCTCGCGCAAGCGGTCGGCGTCGACGAGGCGGCACGCGCGGCGCTGCGCGACCAGTCGTGGCTGCAACGCCCCGGCGCGTCACGGCTGGCGATGCACCCGTTGCAGCAGGCCTTCCTGCGCCGGCGTCCGGAAGCGGCGGCGCTCGCGGCTCAGGTGCACGCCGCAGCCGTCGCCGAGCTGCGGCGCGTGCTGCCCGCGGTCGAGCCGTTCGGTGACCTGCGGCCGGCCGACGCCGCGTGCGCCGCCGCCATCGCCGCGAGCGCGCTCGGCGCCGCACCGATGCTGGCCGACGCGGTCGCACACCTGGTCGCCGAGGCGGCGCCCGACGCGTGTGCGGACACGGTCGACCGCATCGTCGCGCTGCTTGCCGCGGTCGACCGCCAGGCCGAGGCGGCCGCGCTGCTCGACGTGGCAGCTGCGCGGCCCGATCTCGAGGTCTGGCGTGTCGCCGGCTGGACCCTGCGCCGCGGCGAGCTGCTCAACGGCGCCGGCACCTCCGCGGCGGCGCAGTACGCCTACGCGCAGGCGATGCGCCTTCTCGGCCTCGGCGACTTCGACGCCGACGCCGCGCCGCGCGCCGGGCTGCCGCAGGCCGTGGCGCGCGTGTGGCGTGCGCAGGGGTTTCCGCCGCCGTCGCACCCGGCGCGCGTGCCGTTCGTGCACCTGCTGCTGCGCGGGCTCGTCTTCTTCGGCGCGATGCTGATGTTCACCCCGCAGCCCCAGCCGATGGTGCGCGCCGCGCTGCTCGCCGACGCGCTCGCTCGCGGCCAGGGCGGGCGCGCCGAACGCGCCGTGTCGCGCCTGATCAACGCGTGGGGCGCTTCGCTGTTCGGCCACGCCCGCGTCGCCGGCTGGCTCGCCGCGACGGCGGCGCGACGCCCGCCGCTGGCGGCGAACCCGCGGCTGGACCTGTCGGCATCGCACGGCCACGCCGCGCTGCGGTTGGCGCTGGGCCACTGGGCCGGGCTCGCGGCCGACGTCGACGCCGTCGCCGATCGCTGGCAAGCGATCCACGCCACGCGATACGAGATGGAAGCACGGTCGCTGGCGGCCAAGCTCGCTTTCTACGAGGGGCGGCTGCACGAGGCCTGGCGCCGCTTCGATCAGCTCAGCGAAGCGGCGCTGAGGCGCCCTGGCGACGCCTGGCGTGCCTGGGGGCCCCTCGGCCAGGCCGAGGTGGCGCTGTGCCTCGGCGAGGCGCCGCTGACCGACGTGCAGCGGCTGTACGACCGCGCCGCGCGGCTGATGACGGAGATGGAGAACATCGACGCCGCTTACACGCTGCGCCGGCTGGGCCTCGCGGCGCGGCTCGCGTGGCAACGCGGCGAAGCGGCGCCGGCGCGCGACGCCGTGTTCGCCGGCGCTTGCGCGGCGGCGCGCATACGCCGCTGTGGCTTCTGGGCCCACGAGGGCTTCGCCGCGCTCGGGGACACGCTGCTCGCGCTGCGCCGGCACGAGCGCGAGCGCGGCGGCGCGCTGCCGCCGCTGGACGAGGCGTGGCGAGAGCTCCAGCGCGCGCTGGCCGCCCACGTGCGCCGCTTTCCACCGGCGGCGGCGCTGGCGTGGCGTCTGCACGGCCGATGCGCCGCCGACGACGGCCGCACCGACGCCGCCGAGCGCGCGCTGCGCCGCGCGGTGCATGCGGCCGAACGGCAAGGCTTGCGCGTCGAACTCGCGCGCAGCTGCGAGGCGCTGGCGGCCGGCGGCGCACGTGCCGAGTGGGGCGCGCGCGCCGGAAGGCTGTGGGACGACCTGCGCGATGCGCGCGGCTGAGGGCGGTCAAGGTGCGATCGTCGCGGCCGCGGCGAGGAAGTCACCGTCGCCGAAGCAGAACTCGTCGGCGGACTCGACTTGCCGCAGCGCGCCCGCGGCAACGACGGTGACCGACCGGTCCGTCCGGCCTTCGACGACCGACCTGGCGTGGACTTCGGTGAGGTCGCCGCGCCTGCCGTGCCTCGTCCACACCCACTTGGTGAGCGCCTC
Source organism: Azohydromonas sp. (assembly GCF_035325925.1). Lineage (NCBI taxonomy): Bacteria > Pseudomonadati > Pseudomonadota > Betaproteobacteria > Burkholderiales > Sphaerotilaceae > Azohydromonas > Azohydromonas sp. Next base: position 6,254 of record NZ_DAOKZA010000051.1, read on the forward strand.
GCCCACGGGGCAGGTGCGGCGACGACATGCCGGCGGTCAGGGCGTGCAGCGGCACGTGCGTGACCACACTCGAATCGCCGGGCTTCGCGCTCGAGCGTGTCCGCGCGCTTCGCGGCCCCCCAGCGTAGACCCCTTGGCCACGCAGGTCAGTCTGCAACAACCGCAGCGCGTCGTATCAGCACGACCCGCGCTCGGCCTGGAGTGAAGCGAGGTGGTTCGAGTCGCCTGGGGCTTGGTGACTTTCCCGAGCGAGGAACAGGTCCGGGGAACGACTTCGATCCGCGCGGGCCGGAACACACGCGGGTGCGGCCTTTTCGCGTTCGTGCGAACCACTCTGGCGGCCTGCCCGCGGCTCAGCTGCCGATGCGCGAGATGATGGCCTGCATCTCGTCGCGCGAGAACGCGCGCAGCGTCTGCGTGCGCACGTTGCCCTGCATGCCGATGGCCAGCCCGAACGCGGTCATCGTCGCGTCGTCGGGCGCCTCGAAGCGGCACACGATGTCGTAGCCGCCCAGCGTCCACTGGATGTCGGTCATCGTCACGCCGGCCTTGCGCGCCGCGGCGGCGACGGCCTCGGCGCGGTGCACGGTCTCCTTGACGTTGCGGATGCCCTGGTCGGTGAAGTTGCACAGCGCGATGTAGCTCGCCATGAGCGTCTCCTGGCTGCGGGGCCGCACGCGGGGCCGCGTCGCTGTCACGGGCCCCGTGGCGTCGGCGGCGCGCGGGCGCCGGCGCGGGCCCGCCCGACCAAGAATAGGCGCCGCGCAGCCGCGCCGCCACTTCGTTCGTGGGCCGCGGCGCCGTTCAGGCCGGCACGCCCAGCGCCACCAGGTGCACGACCGACTCGCGCGGCGCGTCGACGCCGGCCAGCGCGGCGATCTCGTCGTCATAGAAGGCACCGACGCCGCACATGCCCAGCCCGAGCGCACCGCCGTGCAGGTACGCGCGCTCGCCGACCAAGCCGGCCTCGACGAAGGCGAGCCGCCAGCCGCGCGCCGCCCCGGCGGTCTCGTCCGCCCAGACGTGCCGGTCGATCGACAGCACCAGCACCGCGGCGGCGTCGCCGATCACGTCCTGGCCCAGCGCGGCGGCGCGCGCGCGCTCGTGCAGCGCGGCACGCGGCGCGGTGCGCCGCACGAGCACGTGCGCTGCTGCGCGATAGCGCCACGACGCCGCCGGCAGCGACTCGACCGCGTGCGCGAGCACGTCGATGCGCACCGCGCCCGACAGCAGCGCCGGCACGCTGGCGCAGCCGGCGAGCAAGCTCGACAGCGTGTGCAGCGGCAGCGCGTCGCGCCGGTAACGACGCACCGAGCGCCGGCGCGCGATCGCCGCCAGCGCGTCGGGCGCGGGCGCCTCGGGCGCCGGCAACGCGCGCGTCTCGGCGCCTTCGCGGTCGTGATCGCGTGCGTGGACGCCCCGAGATGCGCTCGCCGCTGGCGCCGCCGGCGGCACGTCGCGCCGCAGCGAGGTCGCCCGGTGCACCGCGGCGGTCAGCGCCGGCAGCGCGGCGGCCGACGCCGCGTCGGCCAGCGGCGGCACGCGCCAGCCGATGCCGGGGGCGACGCCGTGCGCCGGCGCGTCGGCGCGACGCAGCACCGCCAGCGCCAGCACGCCCTCGTCGGACTCGTCGACGCCGATCATCGCGGCCAGGCCGGCCTCGTCGAAGTGCCGCGGCAGCTCGATGCGCACGCCGAGCGCGTGGGCTGCGGCGCGCAGGTTCTCGAGCACGTGGCCGAGGTCGGCGAGCACGTAGCGGTAGGTGCGGTCGCGGTACTTGTGCCCGCTGCGCGCGAACACCGCGGTGGCCACGACCAGCGCCGCGACGCCCCCGGCAGCGTCGGCGTCGAGACCGGCGGCGGCGAAGTCGGCCATGGCGCCGTCACGCAGCCGCTCGAGCGCGTGCGACGACGCGTCGTGGTGCCACACCGCAGGCGGCACGCCGGGCCAGTCGCGCACGACGACGTACAGCTCGGTGGCGAACAGCGCGCCGGCCGACGGTGCGCAGCGCAGGTGCAGCGTGCCGCGCCGCTCGCTGACGCCGGCGGCGTGCCACAGCAGCGCGCCGAGGGTGCGCGCGTCGAACGCCGCGGCCTCGGTGCGGCCCGGCGCGGGCAGCGTCAGCGGCGACGCCCGGGCGCCGCGCTTGAACGCCGGCGGCGCGGCGCCCCAGTCGCCGGCGGTGCGGCGCAAGGCCGCGGTGCGCGAGTGCGCCGAGTGGCGGTGGTACGCATCGACCACTGCGAGCGCGGCATCGGCGTTGGCGCCGGCATGCGCCGACACGCGCAGTTCGGTGCTGCCGTGCCGCAGCCCGACGACGTAGCCCGCCGCGGCGGCGAGCATCGCGCCGGCCCAGGCCAGCCACCCGCGCCGCGACGGTCGCGCCGGTGCGCCGGCCTGCGTCGACGCGCCACGCCGGCGCGTGAGCACGCGCCAGACCACCGGAAGGTTGAAAGCCAGGTGCAGGGCCAGCAGCGCCACCGTGGCGTAGCCGAACAGGTAGTGCCAGTCGAACACCGGCAGCTGCTGGTTCGCGACCCAGAAGATGCCCAGCGCCGCGGTGGCGGCGACGTAGGCCAGCAGCAGCAGGCTGACGCCGACGTTGAGCCCGGCGCGCGACGGCGTGCGCCGGCGCAGCCACTGCACCGCGAGCACGGCGACGGCGATCAACAGCGGCAGCGCGACCCACCACGGCTTGGGCATGGCGGCGAGCTTATGCCGGCGCACGCGCCCCGCCTACAATCCGCCGCTTTTCCGACCCGGGCTGGAGACAGGAGCAGCGTTGACCGACGATCACCAGCGGCTGGCGGCGCTGTACCGCACGATGGTGCGCATCCGCCGCTTCGAGAACGCCGCCGAAGCCGCCAGCCAGGGCGGCGTCAGCGCCTACGGGAAGTCCGCCGACGGCAGCGCCAAGGTGCGCGGGCCGCTGCACCTGTCCACCGGGCAGGAGGCGGTGCCGGCCGGCGTGTGCGCACACCTGCGGCGCGACGACTACCTCACCTCCACGCACCGCGGCCACGGCCACACGCTGGCCAAGGGCGCCGACATGGGCCGCATGATGGCCGAGCTGTTCGGCAAGGCCACCGGCTTCAACGGCGGCAAGGGCGGCTCGATGCACATCGCCGACTTCTCGGTGGGCATGCTCGGCGCCAACGGCGTCGTCGCCGCCGGACTGCCGATCGCGGTGGGCGCCGCGCACGCACAGAAGCTGCAGCGCCGCGACGCGATCACCGCCTGCTTCTTCGGCGACGGCGCGATCAACCGCGGGCCCTTCCTCGAGGCGCTGAACTGGGCGCGCGTGTTCGCGCTGCCGGTGCTCTTCGTCTGCGAGGACAACCGCTGGAGCGCCACCACCGCCAGCGGCCCGATGACCGCCGGCGAAGGCGCCGGCGCGCGCGCCGCGGCGCTGGGCATCGTCGCCGAGCAGGTCGACGGCAACGACGTGGTCGCGGTGCACGCCGCCGCCGGCCGCCTCGTCGATGCGGTGCGTCGCGGCGCCGGGCCGCGCCTGCTGCACGCCGTCACCTACCGCGTCAAGGGGCACGTGTCGGTCGACCCGGCGCCCTACCGCGACCCGGCCGAGGTGGCCGCGGCGCTGCGGCGCGACCCCGTCGCCCGCGCCCGCGCGGCGTACCTGGCGCTGCCCGGCGCGCAGGCGGCCGCGCTGGACGCCATCGACGCCGAGGCCGACGCCGAGGTGGCCGCCGCGCTGGCCGCCGCCGAGGCCGCACCGTGGCCCGACGCGTCGGCCGCGTTCACCGACGTGCAGACCACCGGCGCGGGGGTGTGGACGTGAGCGCGACGGTGACGATGAGCTACGCCGAGGCGGCGGTGGCGGCGTTGGCGCACGAGATGGAAGCCGACCCGGCCGTGGTCGTGCTCGGCGAGGACGTCGGCCGCGGCGGCATTTTCGGCCAGTACAAGGGGCTGCAGGCGCGCTTCGGCGCGCAGCGCGTGATCGACACGCCGATCAGCGAGGCCGCGATCCTGGGCGCCGGCGTGGGCATGGCGCTCGCCGGGCTGCGCCCGGTGGTCGAGATGCGCGTCGTCGACTTCGCGCTGTGCGGCATGGACGAGCTGGTCAACCAGGCCGCGAAGAACCGCTTCATGTTCGGCGGCCAGGGCCGCGTGCCGATGGTGATGCGCATGCCCACCGGCATCTGGGACGCGTCGGCGGCGCAGCACTCGCAGAGCCTCGAGGCCTGGTTCGCGCACCTGCCGGGCGTGGTCGTCGTCGCGCCGGCGACCCCGCAGGACAACCACGCGATGCTGCGCGCCGCGCTGGCCTGCGGCGACCCGGTCGTCTACCTCGAGCACAAGACGCTGTGGGGCGCGACCGGCGAGGTCGACCCGTCGCAGCCGGCCACGCTGGGCCGCGCGCGCGTGCTGCGCGCCGGCCGCGACCTGACGCTGGTCAGCTGGAGCCGCCAGTTGCGGGCCTGCGCCGACGCCTGCGACACGCTGGCTGCCGAAGGCATCGAGGTGGAGCTGATCGACCTGGCGACGATCTGGCCCTGGGACCGCGAGACGGTGCTGCAGTCGTGCGCGCGCACCGGCCGGCTGCTCGTCGTGCACGAGGCGGTGCAAGCCGCCGGGTTCGGCGCCGAGATCGCCGCCACCGCCGCCGAGGCCGTCGGCTGCAGGGTCCGGCGCCTCGGCGCGCCGCGCATCCCGGTGGGCTACGCGCCGGTGCTCGAGGCGCAGTCGCGCATCGGCGCCGCCGACGTCACCGCCGCGGCGCGCGCCGCGCTGGCCTGACCGCACCGCCCATGTCGTCGCCGAGCGAGACCCCCGACCCCGCCAGCCCCGACGCCCGGGTGGCCGTGCCGCTGAAGATCGAGGACTGGTTGACCGTCGTCGTGATGGGCGCGCTGGCGCTGATCACCTTCGCCAACGTGCTGGTGCGCTACTTCACCAACCAGTCGTTCGCGTGGACCGAGGAGATCTCGATCTTCCTGATGATCGTGCTGGCGCTGGTGGCCGGATCGGCGGCGGTGGCGCGCAACCGGCACATCCGCATCGAAGCTTTCGCCGAGGGCGGCGACGCGGCGCGGCGGCGCCGTCTGGCGCGCTTCGGCGCGCTGATGGTGGCACTGCTGTTCGCGCTGATGGCGGTGCTCAGCGCGCGGCTGGTGTGGGACCACGTGCGCTGGAACGAGACCTCGCCGGGCATCGGCGTGCCGCAGTGGTGGTACTCGATCTGGCTGCCGGTGCTCAGCGTGGCCATCGCCGCCCGCGCGCTGGGGCTGTTCGTGCGCGCCGGCCGCGCACCGCGCGCCGAAGCCGGGACGCGGCCGACCCCGGAGCCGCCGCGGTGATCGGGGCGCTGCTGTTCGCCGCCTTCGTCGCGCTGATGCTCGTCGGCGTGCCGATCGGCGCCGCGCTGGGGCTGGCCGGCGCGGCGGCGATCGCGCTGGCCAACGCCGAGACGCAGTGGTTCGGCCTGATGGCGGTGCCGCAGAACTTCTACGCCGGGCTGGGCAAGTACCCGCTGCTGGCGATCCCGATGTTCGTGCTCGTCGGCACCATCTTCGAGCGCTCGGGCGTCGCGCTGCGGCTGGTGAACTTCGCCACCGCGATCGTCGGGCGGGGGCCCGGCATGCTGCCGCTGGTGGCCATTGCGGTGGCGATGTTCCTGGGCGGCATCTCGGGCTCGGGACCGGCCACCGCGGCCGCGGTGGGCGGCGTGATGATCGCCGCGATGGCGCGCGCCGGCTACCCGGCGCCCTACTCGGCCAGCGTCGTCGGCGCCGCGGCGGCCACCGACATCCTGATCCCGCCGTCGATCGCCTTCATCGTGTACTCGGTGCTGGTGCCCGCGGCGTCGGTGCCGGCGCTGTTCGCCGCCGGCATGGTGCCCGGCGTGCTGGTCGGGCTGGCGCTGATCGTGCCGGCGGTGTGGCTGGCCCGCCGGCACGGCATGGGCCGGCTCGAGGCGCAACTGCCGCGCCCGCCGTTCTGGGCCAGCCTGCGCGACGCCAGCTGGGGCCTGTTCGCGCCGGTGCTGATCCTGGGCGGCATGCGCCTGGGCTGGTTCACGCCCACCGAGGCCGCCGTCGTGGCGGTGTTCTACGGCCTGTTCGTCGGCATGGTGGTGCACCGCACGCTGCGCTGGCGCGACCTGTTCGCCGTCCTGCGCGACGCCGGCGAGCTGTCGGCGGTGATCCTGATCGTCGTCGCGCTGGCCGGCATCTTCGCGTACTCGCTGTCGACGCTGGGCCTGATCGACCCGGTCACGCGCGCGATCGTGTCCTCGGGCCTGGGCGAGTACGGCGTGCTCGCGCTGCTGGTGCTGCTGCTGGTGGCGGTGGGCATGGTGCTCGACGGCGTGTCGATCTTCCTGATCTTCGTGCCGCTGCTGATCCCCGTGGCCACCGCGTACCAGTGGGACCCGGTGTGGTTCGGCGTGCTGCTCACGCTGATGGTCGCGGTCGGCCAGGTGACGCCGCCGATCGCGGTGAACCTGATGGTGTCGTGCCGAATCGCCGGCGTGCGCATCGAGGACACCCTGCGCTGGGTCTGGTGGCTGGTGGCTTCGCTGCTGGCCGTGCTGCTGCTGGTGATCGCCTTCCCCGGGCTCGCGCTGTGGTTGCCGCGCGCGCTCGGCTATTGAACCTTCCCGCAACCCGAGGAGACCGACGATGCTCAAGCGTTCCTTCCTGAAGACCACCCTGGCCGCCGCCGCGCTGGCCGCCGCCGGCGTCGCGCACGCGCAAGCGCCGCTGCCGCCCGGCTACAAGGCCGAGTACAAGATGTCTCTGGTGGTGCCGCCGTCGTTTCCCTGGGGCAAGGGCGGCGAGATCTGGGCCAACCTGGTGAAGGAGCGCACCCAGGGGCGCATCAACATCAAGCTCTACCCCGGCGTGTCGCTGGTGCAGGGCGACCAAACGCGCGAGTTCACCGCGATCCGCCAGGGCGTGATCGACATGGCCATCGGCTCGACGATCAACTGGTCGCCGCAGATCAAGGAACTGAACCTGTTCTCGATGCCGTTCCTGATGCCCGACTACAAGGCCATCGACGCGCTGACGCAGGGCGAGGTCGGCAAGCAGATCTTCGCCATCGTCGACAAGGCGGGCGCGCTGCCGCTGGCCTGGGGCGAAAACGGCTACCGCGAGCTGACCAACTCGAAGCGCGCGGTGCGCACGCCCGACGACCTGAAGGGGCTGAAGATCCGCATCGTCGGCTCGCCGCTGTTCATCGACACCTTCACCGCGCTCGGCGCGAACCCGACGCAGATGAGCTGGGCCGACGCGCAGCCGGCGTTCGCCAGCGGCGCCGTCGACGGGCAGGAGAACCCGATGTCGATCTTCACCGCGGCCAAGCTGCACAACGTCGGGCAGAAGCACGTCACGATGTGGGGCTACGTCGCCGACCCGCTGATCTTCGTCGTCAACAAGGAGGTCTGGGCCAGCTGGACCCCGGCCGACCAGCAGATCGTGCGCCAGGCGGCGATCGACGCCGGCAAGGAGCAGATCGCGATCGCGCGCAAGGGCCTGGACGAAGCCGACAAGCCGCTGCTCAAGGAGATCGCGGCCCTGGGCGTGACGGTCACGCAGCTCACGCCGGCCGAGCGCGAGGCCTTCGTCAAGGCCACCCGCCCGGTGTACGACAAGTGGAAGGCGCAGATCGGCGCCGGCCTGGTCGAGGCGGCCGAGAAGGCCATCGCCGCACGCTGAAGCGGCAGCGCAGCGCGTGCCGAGGGCCTCCCGCGGGGGCCCTGGTCGTTGCTGCGCCCGCCGTGCCTACACTGGCGCGGCGAACGCCCGGCTGCCCGCGATGCCCTGCGGCACCGGCGGGTGCGTGACGATGGACTTCAGTTCGGGGCGCGGCGTGCGCAGTGGGTGCAGGTCGGGCACGGCACGCGCGGTGGCCGCATCGGCGGCCAGCACGCGCTCGAGCGCTTGCGCCTGCGCCAGCAGTTCGGCGTCGCCGCGCAGCCGGCCGATCAGCTGCAGGCCGAACGGCAGCCCCTGCTCGTCGCGGCCGCTGGGCAGCGACAGCGCCGGGTGCGCCGACAGCGTGACGCCGTAACACGGCGCCAGCCAGCGGTAGTAGTTGGCCATGCGCCGGCCGTCGACGACCTCGGCGTACAGCTCGGTCCACGGGAACGGCGACACCGGCAGCACCGGCGCGACGATCAGGTCGACGCGCTCGAGCGCCTGCGCGAAGCCGCGGGCGATGCGCGTCTGCGCCGCGTGCGCCTTCGCGCGGTCGGTCATCGTGACCGACCGCGCCAGCTCGAGGTTGGCGCGCACGTTCGGGCCCAGCAGCGCCGGGTCGGCGTCGGCGAAGCCGGCGAGGAAGGCCTCGGCGCGCGCCACGTCGAACGCGAAGTCGGCGTCGGCCATGTCCACCGACACCGGTTCGACCGACGCGACGTGCGGCGCGATCGCGGCCAGGCGCGCGCGCAGCACGCGGCGGATCGCCGGGTCGACGGCGGCGAAGCCGAAGTCCTCGCTGAAGCCGACGCGCAGCCGCGCCGCGTCGACCTCGCGCAGCGGCCAGAACGACGCCGCGTGCGCGTCGAACGACAGCGGGTCGTGGCGGTCGAGGCCGACGCAGGCCGACAGCATCAGCGCCGCGTCGGCGACGGTGCGCGCCATCGGCCCGAGCACCGGCAACGGCGACCAGCCCAGCGCTCGCGCGCGGTTGGCCACCAGCCCCGGGCTGGTGCGCAGCCCGACCACGCCGCACCAGGCCGCCGGGATGCGCAGCGAGCCGCCGGTGTCCGACCCGGTGGCCAGCGGCAGCATGCCGGTGGCCAGCGCCGCGGCGCTGCCACCCGACGAGCCGCCGGCGTTGAGCCGCGGGTCGAACGGATTGCCGGTGGCGCCCCACACCGCGTTGCGCGTGTTGGCGCCGGCGCCGAGGTCGGGCGTGTTGGTCTTGCAGGCGACGATCGCGCCGGCCGCGCGCAGCCGCTCGACCAGCCCGTGGTCCTGTGCCGGCACGTGGCCACGCATCGCGACGTTGCCGCAGGTGGTCAGCAAGCCGGCGGTGTCGAGCAGGTCCTTCACTCCCAGCGGCAGGCCGTGCAGCGGCCCCAGCGCGTCGCCGTGCATCACCGCGGCCTCGGCATCGCGCGCCGCGGCCAGCGCGCGGTCGAAGTCGGTGGCGCACACCGCGTTGACGCCCGGGTTCAGGGCCTCGATGCGTGCGATGCACGCGCGCATCAGCGCCACCGGCGACAGCGCGCGGCGGCCGATCAGCCGTCGCATCTCGACGGCGCTCAGGTCCAGGATCTCGTCGGGGTTCATCGCATCGCGCAGCGCGCGCCCCGCGGCGCGCGGCGTGGGCCGGGGCGCGGGCACTCTACCGCAGCGCAGGTCGCCGATGCCCGCGGCGCCTCGCGTCGTGGCACCATCGCGACCGGGGCCACAGGGAGGAGCGGGCCATCGTCGAAGCCGGCACACGCCGCACCCACCGCCGACACCGCCGGCGTCGCCTGCGCGTGCGCGAGTACCTGTGGCCTGCGCTGCTCGTGTCGATCGCCGTCGGCATCGTCGGCGGCGCGGTGCTGGCCACGCTGGCGCCGCAGTCCGAGCCACCGGCGCCGATCGAGCCGCTGGCGCCCACGCCCGGCCGGCTGCTGAGCGACGGCGAGAACGACGCGATGGTGATGGCCGGCAGCGTGCGCCACGCCGGCGCCGAGGTGCGGGCCGAGGTGGAGTACATCCGCGGGCGCACCGGGCGCACGACGGTGGCCGTGCGCGGCTGCCCGCACGGCGGCGTGGTGCTCGACACCGGCACCGGCGACACGATGACCTGGCGCGCCGGTGCGACCGACCTGCCGGCGCAGATCGCCCAGGCCGCGTGCAGCGTGCCCGACGACGAGTCGCACCGCCCCTGATCCGCCGCCGCGCGGCCCGTCAGCGCAACCGCACCGGCACGTGGCGCCAGCCGCCGAGCGGGTACGACTCGCGCACCGGCGCGGCGGCGGGCTCGATGCGCGACGTCGCGCCCAGCAACGCCTCGGCGGCCACCACGAGCTCCAGCGTGGCCAGCGGCCGGCCCGGGCAGACGTGGATGCCGTGGCCGTAGACCAGGTTGTGCGGCGCGTTGGCCTCGGGGCGGTAGGCGTCGGGGTCGCCGAACACCGCCTCGTCGCGGTTGGCCGAGGTCCAGTTCAGGTACACGCGCGTGCCCGGCGCGAGGTCGAACCCGGCCACCCGCGTGACCACCGTCGTGACGCGCCGGTTGACGAGGAACGGGTCGTCGATGCGCAGCATCTCGTCGATCGCCGCGGGCAGGCCCGCGGGACGCGCGCGCAGGTCGGCCTGCACCTGCGGGTGGGTGGCGAGGAAGTGCACGACGACGCCGAGCGCGGCGGCCATCGACCCGAGGTCGCCGGCGGTCCAGTTGCGCAGGATCGACACGATGTCGGCGTCGGGCAGCGTGCGGCCGTCGACCTCGACCGCGAGCAGTTCGCTCGTCGGGTCGTCGCTGGCCGCGTGGCCGGCCGCGCGCCGACGCCGCACCTGCGCAAGCACGAGGTCGTCGAAGGCGGCGGCCACCGCGGCCGTGCGGCTGCGGTCGGCCGAACGCGTGGCCGCGTGGTTGTCGGCCATCCACGCGAGCAACTGGTCCTCGATGCCCTGCCAGCCGAGCCAGTCGGCCTGCGCGCGCACGGCGAACGGGTAGCCGATGCCGGTGACCGCGTCGACCGTCGCGCCGCGCGGCAGCGCGCCGACGACCTGGCCGGCGATCGCGCGCAGGCGCGGCTCCAGCGCGGCCAGGCGCTCGCGGGTGAAGAAGCGCTCGACGATCGCGCGCAGCGCCGTGTGTTCGGGCGGGTCGAGCGAATTGGGCACGCTGCGGTGCGCCGACACGCGCGACGAAAACGTCGCCGGGTCCGCGGCCGCGGCGACGACGTCGGCATGACGGAACAGCGTGACCCCGCGCGGCGATTCGGCCAGCGGGCATGCGGCGCGCATGCGGTCGTACGCCGCGCGCTGGTCGGCGAGCACCGGATCGGACAAGGGGTCCCACGGAGGGATCGGTGCGCTCATCGGGGGCATCTTCGCACGCCGCGGTGGCGCACCGGTGGACCCGATGCAAGCCGCCCGGGGGTCGCGTACGCGCCCGCAGATGCGGCGCGGCCGTCGCCTTCGCTGCCGCTGCCGCTGCCGCTGCCGCTGCCGCTACGCTCGCGCGACTTCACGTACGTGGTCAACCTGACCCGCCACAAGTTCGGCCTCGTCGTGCCGGCCAGCGCGCCGTGGCAAACGCTGCGCGACTTCGTCGAGGATGCGAAGAAGAACTCCGGCAAGATCGACTACGGTTCCACCGGCACCGGCACCACGCCGCACCTGGCCGTCGAGGAGTTCGCGGCCAAGGCGGGCATCAAGCTGACGCACGTGCCGTTCAAGGGCAGCGCCGACCTGATCCAGGCGATCCTGGGCGGCCACATCATGGTCGCCAGCGACTCCACCGGCTGGGCGCCGCACGTGGCAGCGGGCAAGCTGCGGCTGCTCGCCACCTACGGCAGCAAGCGCACGACCAGGTGGCCCGGCGGGCCTGGACCCGGCCGTGGTCAAGGTGCTGCACGACGCGTTCCGCAAGGCGCTCGACGACGCGAGGGTGCGCGAGATCCTCGAGCGCTTCGACATGCCCGCCATCTGCATGAACTCCGATGAGTACGCGCGCTTCGCGCGCCGCAGGCGGGAGTCCGAGCGCGCGCTGGTCGGGCGGCTGGGTCTCGCGGGTTCGATGTAGCGCGTGAAACCCGGGCCGGGCCGTCGGCAGCCCGCAAGGACGAACGGGTCAGCTTCTCACGAAGCTGACCCGTCGCTTTGACTGGCGCGGCTGGCAGGATTCGAACCCACGACCCCTTGGTTCGTAGCCAAGTACTCTATCCAACTGAGCTACAGCCGCTGAGCCGCGCAGTATAGCAGTTCGACGGCCGTGTTCGAGCCGCCGGCGGGCTCAGTCGATCGCCGCGGCGGCCGCCTCGCAGGCGGCGGCGCGTGCTTCGTCGCCCTGCTCGCGCGCCAGCCGCGCCAGCGTGCGCCAGGCGTGGCGACGCGCCGCGCCGGCCAGCGTCTGCGACCTCGCCGCCTGCTCCAGCGGCTGGCGCGCCTTGCCCCACAGCTGCCGGTCGGCAAAGGCCGCGCCGACCGCCGCCACCACCGCCGGCTCGTTCGGATGCGCGTCCAGGGCGACTTCGAGCCGCGGCAGCCAGTCGCTGCCGATGCCGTCGACGGCGTGCAGCAGCGCCAGCGCCGCCTGCTCGCGTTCGTCGACGCCCAGTTCACCCAGGCGCTCCCACAGCGGGCGCAGCCAGCCGCGCGCCAGCGCCGCGTCGCCCAGCGCCGCCGCGCGGCGCGCGGCGCGCGAGGCGACCACGGCGTCCTGCTGGTCGGCGCTGTCGAGCTGTTGCCAGGCGCGCTGCAGCTGGTCGAGGTCGTGCGTGTCGTCGAGCGCCTGCGTCGCCAGCGAACGCAGCAGCCCACGCGCGGCCTGCGTCGAGAAGCCCTGGTGCTTGGACAGCAGGCGCGCGGTGCGCAGCGCCTCGAGCGACTGCCCCGCCAGGCGCTGCGCCTGCAGCCGCAGCCGCAGCGCCTGCGTGCGCCGCGCGACGCCGGGCGGCAGCTCGGCGAGCAGGTCCAGCGCCGCCTGCGCGTCGCGGTCGTCGACCGCCCACTCGGCGGCCAGCAGGTGCACGCCGTCGTCGCCGGTGCCCGGGGCGCCGGGGCGGCGCAGCGCGCGTGCACGCTGCATCTGCTCGTCGCGCTGCCGGCGGTCCTGCAGGCGGTGCAGGCTGATCGCCGACAGCAGGTGCGCGAGCACCTGCAGGTCGCGGTCGGCGCGGCCGTGCGGGCGCGCCTGGTCGATGCCCAGCGCGCGCTGGGCGGCCTTGTGCGAGCGCGTGTAGCGCGCGCCCAGCAGCTCGCCCAGCGCCTCGCGCAGCGCGCCCTGCGCGGCGCGCTCGTGGCGCAGCGCGCGCCACTCGCGCGCGCGCGCCGGCAGGCTCAGCAGCGAGCCCAGCGCGTGCGCCACCGTCACCAGCAGCACGCACAGCGCGAGCAGCGAGAACACGAACAGGTTCAGCGACAGCTCGACGCGCCAGCCGCCCCAGTACACGCTGACGATGCCGTCGTTGCGTCCGAGCGTGACCGCGGCCACCACCGCCGCAGTGAACAGCAGCACCAGCCAGACGACGGCGCGCATCAGCGGGCCGCGGCCGCGAGCGCCGCCAGCGTCTCGTCGGGGCGCGGCAGCTCGACGTCGCGCGACTGCTGCGCCACCTGGCGCAGCGTCTCGCGCGCGGCCTGCACACGGCGCGACTGGGGGTCGAAGTGGCGCTCGATCAGCGCCTGGGCGGCGCGCAGGTCGGCCTGCGCGAGCTCGAACTGGCGCGCCAGCAGCGACAGCCTGGCGCTCAACAACCGCAGCTTGACCTGCTCGCGCATGAAGAACGCCTGCTCGGGCGTCAGCAGCATCGGGTCGACGTCGTCGATGCGCGTGACGCGCAGCAGCGTCCTCACCTCGGTCCACACGCGCAGCGCGAAGTCGCGCGTCGCCGCGGGCCAGGCGCTGAACCAGCCGTCGGCGCCCGACGCGGCGGCCACCGGAGCGCTCGCGGCCGGTGCCTGCGCGACGCCGGCGGGTGCGCTCGCCGCCGGCGTCGGCGGCACGGCGGCCGGGCTGCGCGTCACGCTGCGGCGCGGCTCGACCAGCGCCAGCATCGGCAGCTCGTCGACCTGGCGCAGCACCTCGTCCAGGCGCAGCGACAGCGCGTCGACGTCGGCCATGCGCGCCGCGCCCAGGCGCTCGAGGTCGCGCGCCAGCGCGCGCCGCACGCGCTCGACGCGAGGCTGCTTCAGCGCGGCGAGCCGCTCGTCGGCCTGCTTCAGCGCCGCGCCCAGCGGCTCGGCGCTGCCGAGCATCGCCGCATGGCGCGCCGCCAGGCGCAGCGCGGCCTCGACGTCGGCGAGCACGTTGTCGTCACGCGAGCGCGACAGCGACTGCACCAGTTCGTCGACCTGCGTGCGCTGCACCGCCACCTCGGCGACACGGGCATCGACCAGCGCCACGCGCGCCGCCGCGTCGCGCGCCGCGTCCTGGGCCTGCTGCGCCAGCAGCCGCGCCTCGGTCGCCGCGGTGTCGACGCCCTGCTGCCGGCGCACCAGTTCCTGCTCGAGCGACTGCAGCCGCTGCTGCGTCTGCCAGGCCAGGTACAGCGCGCCGGCGGCCACCAGCACGGCCAGCACGATCGCCACCCACAGTGCCGCGGGCGCCGTGCGGTGGACCGTGGCGGGCGCCGTCGCCGTCGCCGACACCGTCGCAGCCGCTGCCGGCGCCGAGGCCCGCGGCTCGGGCGAAACTTCGTTGGGGTTCACGTTGTGGGCATTCTATGCAGCCGGCGGCGCGCCGCCGGCGCGCTTCAGCCCGCGCGGCGGCGGAACACCAGCCGGTCGCGCGACGACGCCGCGCGGTCGAACGCGTAGCCGTCGCGGTCGAAGCGCTGCAGCGCCTGCGGCGTGTCGATGCGACGCTCGATCGCGAAGCGCGCCATCATGCCGCGCGCGCGCTTGGCGAACAGGCCGACCACCTTGTAGGGCCCGCCGCTCGAGTCCTCGAACACGCAGTCGACGACGCGCGCCTTCAGCGCCGGGCGTAGCGCGGCCTTCGCGTACTCCTGCGACGCGAGGTTGACGACCACCGGCGCCGCGGCGCCGCGCAGCCTTCGGTCCAGGTACTGCGCCAGCGTGTCGCCCCAGAAACCGTACAGGTCCCCGGCGGCGTCGGTGTGCAGCCGCGTGCCCATCTCGAGCCGGTACGGCTGCATCAGGTCGAGCGGGCGCAGCGCGCCGTACAGCCCCGACAGGATCACCAGGTGCTGCTGTGCCCAGTCCAGGTCGTCGGTGCGCAGCGTCCTCGCGTCGAGCCCGGCGTAGACGTCGCCGTCGAAGGCCAGCAGCGCGGGCTTGCTGTTGCGCCGCGTGAAGGTCCTGCGCCACGCGGCGTAGCGCGCGACGTTGAGCTGCGCCAGCGGGTCCGACAGCGACATCAGCGACGCCACCTGCGCCGGCGTCTTCGTGCGCAGCACGTCGATCAGCGCCGCCGAACGCGCGACGAACTGCGGCCGTGTCGCGCGCGCCAGCACCTCGTCGGGCACCGGGGCGTCGTAGTCGAGCCGCTTCGCGGGGGACAGCAGGTACAGCATGGCGGCGATTGTCGCCGAGCGCCCCGCGCGCCAGGCGCGGCGCCGAGGCCGCTGCCGAGGTCAGCGGAAGTCGCGGCTGCGCGCCGCCAGCCCGGCCAGCAGCGCCGAGTGGTCGACCAGCTTCTTCGCCACCAGGTGCATCACCTCGCCTTCCCTCTGCCACACGCCGTAGACGGTGAGCAGCGACGCCGCCAGCAGCGGCCGGCGCTGCTGCTCGACGACGGCGGGCCAGACGATGACGTTGACCGCGCCGGTCTCGTCCTCGAGCGTCACGAACACCACGCCCTTGGCCGTCTCGGGGCGCTGGCGGTGCGTGACCAGCCCGCTGGCGCGCGCCAGCTGCCCGTGGCGAAAGCCGCGCAGCGCCGCCGCCGGCTGCACGCGAAACGCCGCCAGCCGCTCGCGCAGCAGCGCCAGCGGGTGCGCGTGCAGGCTCAGGCCGAGCGCGCGGTAGTCGGCGAACACGGTGTCGACCACGTCCGGTGCCGGCAGCGCCGCCGGCGCCTCGTGCGTGCGCGTCGCGGCGAGCAGCCGGGTGGCGCGCGTGTCGACGCCGGCCACCGCCCAGGCGGCGTCGCGGCGATGGTCGGCCAGCGTCTTCAGCGCGTCGGCGCGCGCCAGCAGGCCCAGCGCGTGCGCGTCGAGCGCGGCGCGGCGCGCCAGGTCCTCGACGCCGGCGAACGGCGCGTCGGTGCGTGCGGCCACGATGCGCTGCGCCGCGTCCTCGGCCAGCCCGGTGATGCGGCTCAAGCCCAGGCGCACCGCACGCAGCCCCGGGCCCTCGCCTTCCAGCGTGGTGTCCCAGGCGCTGACCGCGGCGTCCGCCGGCAGCACCCGCACGCCGTGCTCGCGCGCGTCGCGCACCAGCTGCGCCGGCGCGTAGAAGCCCATCGGCTGGCTGTTGAGCAGCGCGGCGAGGAACGCATCGGGGTGGTGGCACTTGATCCACGCGCTGACGTAGACGAGCAGCGCGAAGCTGGCCGCGTGGCTCTCCGGGAAGCCGTATTCGCCGAAGCCCTCGATCTGGCGGAAGATCGCCTCGGCCCAGTCGCGCGTGTAGCCCTTGGCCACCATGCGGCCCACCAGCCGCTCGTGGAACGGGCCCAGCCCGCCCTTGCGCTTCCACGCCGCCATCGCGCGGCGCAGCTGGTCGGCCTCGCCGGGCGTGAAGTCGGCGGCCAGGATCGCCAGCTGCATCACCTGCTCCTGGAAGATCGGCACGCCCAGCGTGCGCTCGAGCGCCCGCTTCACCTCGTCGCTGGGGTAGGTCACCGGCTCGTCGCCGCAGCGCCGGCGCAGGTACGGGTGCACCATGCCGCCCTGGATCGGCCCCGGGCGCACGATGGCGACCTCGATCACCAGGTCGTAGAAGTTGCGCGGCCTCAGGCGCGGCAGCATGCTCATCTGCGCGCGGCTTTCGACCTGGAAGGTGCCCACGCTGTCGCCGCGGCCGAGCATGTCGTACACCGCCGCGTCCTCGGCCGGCACGTCCTGCATGCGCAACTCGGGCCACCCCCGCTTGTGCGCGACGAGGCCCAGCGCGCGGCGGATGGCGCTGAGCATGCCCAGCGCCAGCAGGTCGACCTTGATCAGGCCCAGCGCGTCGAGGTCGTCCTTGTCCCACTGGATCACGCTGCGGCCTTCCATGGCCGCGTTCTCCACCGGCACCAGCCGCGCCAGGTCGTCGCGCGCGATGACGAAGCCGCCCGGGTGCTGGCTGAGGTGGCGCGGAAACCCCACCAGCGCGCGCGTGAGCTCGGCCCACAGGCGGCACAGCGGCGCGTCGGGGTCGAAGCCGTGCTCGCGCAGGCGTTCGGCGTCGACGCCGCGCCCGTCCCACCACTGCTGGGCCTTGGCCACCGCGTCGATGCGGTCGGGGTCGATGCCCAGCGCGCGGCCCACGTCGCGCAGCGCGCTGCGCGGGCGGTAGCTGATGACCACCGCGGTCAGCGCCGCGCGATGCCGCCCGTACTTGCGGTAGACGTGCTGGATGACCTCCTCGCGGCGCTGGTGCTCGAAGTCGATGTCGATGTCGGGCGGCTCGTTGCGCTCGGCGCTGATGAAACGCTCGAACAGCAGGCTCATGCGCGCCGGGTCGACCTCGGTCACGCCCAGCGCGTAGCACACCGCCGAGTTGGCCGCGCTGCCGCGCCCCTGGCACAGGATGCCCTGGGCCCGCGCCCACTGCACCAGGTCGGCCACGGTGAGGAAGTACGGCTCGTAGCGCAGCTGCGCGATCAGCGCCAGCTCGTGTTCGACCTGCGCGCGCACCCTGGGCGGCGTGCCCTGCGCGAAGCGCCGCGCCAGGCCCTGCTCGGTGAGCGTGCGCAGCCACGTCGCCGGCGTGTACCCGGCGGGCACGATTTCGTCGGGGTACTCGTAGCGCAGCTCGTCGAGCGAGAACGCGCAGCGCGCGGCCAGCGCCACCGAGGCGGCCAGCCACTCGGGCGCGTACAGCGCCGCCAGCCGATGGCGCGGACGCAGGTGCTGCTCGGCGTTGGGCGTCAGCGCGAAGCCGCACTGCGCCAGCGGGCGCTTGAGCCGCGTGGCGGTGAGCACGTCCTGCAGCGGCTTGCGCGAGCGCGCGTGCATCAGCACGTCGCCGGTGGCCACCACCGGCAGGCCGGCGAGCGCGGCCACGCGCTGCACCGTGTCGGCCAGCCACTCGTCGCACGCGTGCAGCAGCAGCGGCAGCGCCAGCGCGGCGCGGCCCCCGGCGCGCGCGCCGGTGCGGCCCTCGCCGGCGCCGGTCGGCCCCTCGGCCGCGCCGAACCAGGTCTTGAGCCACATCGCGTGCGCGAACACCGTCTCGAACGGCTGCGCGGCGTCGGGCACCAACAGCGCCAGGCAGTCGGGCAGGCCGGCGAGCATCGGCGCCGCGGGGGCCTTGCCTTCCACGTCGCTGCGCAGCGCCAGGTACCGGCCCTTGGCCGCGCGCCGCCGCGCCAGCGTGACCCACTGCGCCAGGTGGCCGTAGCCGCGGCGCGTCTGCGCCAGCAGCACCAGGCGCATGTCGGGCGTGTCGGCCGCGGCCCGCTCGTGCGCCGTCACGCGCATCTCGGTGCCGACGATCAGGTGCAGGCCGACGCGCTTGGCCTCGGCGTGCGCGCGCACCACGCCCGCCAGCGAGCACTCGTCGGTGATCGCCAGCGCCGCGTAGCCCAGCGCGTGCGCGCGCTGCACCAGCTCTTCGGGGTGCGAGGCGCCGGTGAGGAAAGTGAAGTTGCTGCGGCAGTGCAGCTCGGCGTAGGCGGGGAGCATGGAAGACGAGGCAGCGCGGACATCACGGCCACACGGGGGCAGCCCCGCCCGACCCGGCCGATGGCCCGACGCGCACGAGGGCCAGCCTCAATGCATGGCGAACGTCGAGGCCGCCGCCCCACCGCTCGCCGCCAGCACATCGAGCGGGCTGCGCGTACCGCCCGCGGCAACCTTCAGCACGTGCGTGTAGATCATGGTCGTGCTCACGTCGCTGTGGCCGAGCAACTCCTGCACGGTGCGGATGTCGGTGCCCGACTGCAGCAGGTGGGTGGCGAAGCTGTGGCGCAGCGTGTGCGGCGTGGCCGGGCGGTCGATGCCGGCGGCGTGCACGGCGTGCGCGAAGGCGCGCTGGAAGGTCTGGTCGAACAGGTGGTGGCGCCGCTGCACACCGGTGCGCGGGCACACCGAGTGGGCCGCCTGCGGGAAGACCCAGAACCACGCCCACGACGCGCCGGCGCGCGGGTACTTGCGCTCGAGCGCGTCGGGCATCTGCACGCCGCCGCGGCCGGCGCGGGCGTCGGCCTGCCACAGCGTGCGGGCCTGCCGCAGCTGTTCGCGCAGGCCGGGCGCCAGCGCCGCTGGCAGCATCACGGCACGGTCCTTGCCGCCCTTGCCCTGGCGCACGACGATCGCACCGCGGTCGAAGTCGAGATCCTTGACGCGCAGCTGCAGCGCTTCGGTGATGCGCATGCCGGTGCCGTAGAGCAGCTGCGCCAGCACGCGGTGCGTGCCCTCGAGCCGCGCCAGCACTGCGCCCACCTCGGGCGGCGACAGCACCGCGGGCAGCCGTGGCTTGCGCTGCGGGCGGCCGATGTCCTGCATCCACGGCAACTGCTGGCCGAGCACCTGGTGGTACAGGAACAGGATGGCCGACAGCGCCTGCCGGTGCGTGGCGACCGACACGCTGCGCTCGCTGGACAGCCAGGTCAGGAACGCTTCGACCTCGACCCGCCCCATCTGGCGCGGGTGCCGCATGCGGTGAAAGCGCACGAAGGCGCGCACCCAGTGAACGTAGGCCTGCTCGGTCCGTAAGCTGTAATGCAGGTAGCGCACACGTTCGCGCACCACGTCGAGCAGGCGCGGGGCGACGGCGGGCACGGCGCAGGGGGCAGACATCGCACGCATGGAGGTATGTGTTTTTATACAGCTTTTTCACTGTCGATGGCAAGACCCTGGTCGAGCCGTACGCGTCGCAGCGCGGCCTCGCACGACCCCAGCCAGGCGTATCCGGTTACGCTACATGTCAGCCGTAAACGGTTACGCCTGACAGCGTTCCGCTCCAGATCACGTTAGGCGGCACAGGGGGGGCGACCCGTCGTTGTCGCGCAGAAGTCTGCTGAATTCATGAACGCATCCCCGTCGCTAGAAATGGTCCTCAACCTCGCAACAGAAGGCGGTCGTGTTTGTCCGCAGCCGAGCGAGTGGAATGACTTCTTCAATGTGTTGGGTGGGAAGCGAGATCAAGCAGGCCGGTGGCAGCCGTCGCCGCCCTTGATACTGGCTGCTTGGTGGGACACACCGGAATGGATGAAGAGGGAGCGCCTGCGCGAGCAACTGCAATGGGCTGAAACGAATGGTCGCCTTCAAGCCGCGTACGAGTTCCTTGCTGGCCTATCCGAGGGCGACTGGTACCACGAAGGTGAATGAACAGTACGTACCTACGCAGTTGCAGGAGCAAAGAATGTGCTGGTTGCTTGGTTTGGCGTGAAAGTGCCGCCTAACCCCTTAGAGGGACTTCCCTTCCTGTCAAGCGGTATTCGCATTTGACGG